>NZ_URNN01000001.1 GCF_900549175.1 uncultured Prevotella sp.
GTGGCTACATATTGATGTTGTGCTGTTGCTTTTTACTGAAAGCTGCTACTAACGATTCATAAATCTACCCTTAATCGTGTATTGAATGATAGTTGCGGATTTTAGGTATATTTATAAGGTAAATATTATAGCAATGTCCCAATATGGTATTCCTATCATTATACTTTCAAAAATTTCATTACAATACAGACTTCCTACTTATGTAAATAAGGATATATAAGATAATGTTTTATAGTATTGCTATGAACTTGAATAAATGCATAATTCAATTAAATGGCATTTTCATACGACTACAAACAACGGTTGACTTTTGATAAGAAAGTTATGAAAATGAAAGATTAAAATCAACCTTGAACATAATAACAGAAAATTAAATACAGTTGGTTGATTGTAAAAACAATTCTTTTATTTTAAAAGCTATTAGTCTACTGCTAAAAAAGAAACCCATCTTTGATTAACTAAGCATCAATGATGGGTAACTTACTATATCTCAGCTAAATAATTCTATTATCTTTTTAACAATTTGTGTAAATGCATTTTCTATAGATTTTCCTGTTACATTTCTATAATCCTTCAACGGAACAATTTTTTCTTCTGTTTGTCCAGTTACCTCGTTCTTTACTTGTCCATATGGAAGATGTTGATATCTACTCAGTGTAATGACATATTTCTGTTTTGAATTGTCTGGTATATTCAATAAATCAGGAATTTGACTTACAATTACACACAGAATATTTTGCCGAGGACCATTCGCCATAACAGCTTGGACTTCTTGCTCAATTATATAGGAAGATGTGAAAAAATTCGCTGACAGCATATATATAATCAAATCACTGTCATTCAAATTTTTCTGAATCTGCTGTTCCCAAAGACCAATCGTAATATCTTCACAACTCCAAGTATCAATAATATTAGTAAGTCCTAATAATGATAAATGTTTTTTTAACTCATTTTTATATTCAACGTCTTTTCTTGAATATGAAATAAAAATTTTTTTAGGGGTTGATTCCATAATTATTTGAAATTGAATAATATTATTATCATGTGCAACAAGATTCCACTTAAAAGTATTGTGCAATATGTATTTTTTTAGAATTGAAGAAACGTATTTCTCATTTTGTCTAGTATCAGGAACAAAGACATTAATACAATCTTCATCCTCATTTTTAGGAAGTTCTTGATACAAATCTTCTTTTACTATATCATAAGCTTGAGTCTGTGTATTAAAATATGCTCTATAGCCATTAGGAGAAAAGAAAGGACATAATGTAATTTTAATATGTTCTTTTAGTTCTAAACAACGAGCCAGGATTCTACAACCTAACTTCATTAATCGTTCATCATGCCATTGTCCTTTTGCTCCAAGAACATACCCACGTCCGCCTATTTTCACATCGTATACTTTAAGGAGAACTATACTTTTTTCATTCTTTTGATCTGCATATTCATCCAACTCAAAGTTAGTTAATTCCGCTTTGATAATTTGTCCAATTTTTTCTCTACGTACTCTGTCGTTAGACCCTATATTAAGATACAAAAATGATAGATACCGAACTGTCTTTCTAACTTTTCCCCATTGAGGCACTAAAGCAGAAAAATCTTTTAATGCATCTTCTGCATCTATTTTTAGTTGTTTGAGTAGTTTATTACACTTATCCACAGTATCATGGAGCTGTTCTGTTGTTAGACCATTATATGATTGGTTTATGAAATTTGTTATAAAATCAAAATTTAATGTTTGAGAATATTGATGAGAAACTATATACTCCCAGTTATAGCGTATTGTCTCTATATTCTTTTCTACATAGTTCTCCCAATATTTTAAGCCATTTAATATTTTTCTTTTTTTTGAATTATTTTTTTTAATAAGATTCTGAATTTTCAAATGCCCGATAGAACATTTACTTTGAAGCTGTTCTATATTTTTATCTAAATTATCTATTAGAGCTTCTTGTTGAATGAAATATTCTTGTAGAATGTTTTCACGTCGGATTAGTTCAAATAATATTAGATGAATGCAACTAATTAATAGTTGTATATCAATTAATAGAACTCCCATCCTTGAATTTAATTCCTGTAATTCTTTGTCTTGAGATTTCAGTAATTCTATATCTTTACACCAATAATCATTCCATCTACGAGCTGCAAATGAATTAAGATTTGAGAGCTGTTTCCCAATTCTTTCAACTAGTTTGACTCCTTCATGCAAACTGAATTTCAAGAACTTATCTTTTCCACTATTAATAGCTGTCCAAAGAATATTTTTATTCTTATCTCGCAAAGACGCCAAATTCTCAATCGTAAAATTATCATATCTTATAAATCCATTTATTTGAGTTATATAAGATTCTATCTTATCAATAAAGAATTGTAATTCTGCTCCAATAGAAGATGTATTATCATGCAAACTTAAACATGATGTCAATAGCACTAGTCCAGATGCATCTAATAAATCTGAATCTTTACATAATTTCATAACCTCAGCAAGGTCAAGAGCATCATTAACATGTTGCTGATCTAAATCGAGTTCCACATCATTTGGAGTAAATTCATTTCTTACATATCTATTAAACATTTTCTCAAAGAAAAGTTTATAGCCTTTTTTGTTTTCTTCGACAGCAATTAATCCAGAATCTTGTAAACGTTTTGTTGTCCAATATGCCTTTGTCTCAGAACTTAAAATAGGGTTATAGTTTACTTCTTCATATGGTCTTATTTCTGTGATAACAGACACCTGTCCATATAAATATGATCGAATTCCGATTAATGTTTGGTACTTATTTTCTGGTGTTGATTGTTCATATTCACTAAGGAAGCCTGATTTCAGACCTATTTTTAAGAAAATAACTAATAATTTTTCGAACCAAAATTTCGGCACTATACCATTTGCGCCTGCTATTGATTCAAAAAATTTTGCCAATAATTTATCATTAGCATCCCCCCAAATGACTTCTTCACCATGGCGAAAGCCTCGATATATATATTTGTTATTTAAACTTGTAATAGGAACTATAATACCTTTATCAATTGCATTATCCAAAAAGGTAGATAGAATAAGATTTCTATCTGTTGCATTATTAACATTCTTAGATATATCATCTTTCAAACTATCCAGTGATATACCATCATTTAATCGACCAACAAGTTTCTTATAATTGGGATCATTAAAAACACTTTTACCCATCTCTTTTACAATACGTCGAGCAGGTAATTCTTTTGTATAATATAATTGTAGGAATCTATCAGTTAATCTTGCTTTTATTTCAAGAGGATTTACAGGTTGAAAGATATTTGATAATTCAGAACTATGGCATAAGACATTATCATGATTTAGTACATCTAAATCTATGTTTATTTTTTGATTAAACGAGAATTTATTTACTACATCAACTATTGAAGGGGGAAAAAGCAAATATAGACTTCTCTGATTTACAATACGAGATATTTTTTTATTTAATAGTTGTTCGGCATATTCTGCCCACCATTTCACCAATCTTGAAGCAAAGTAGTACTGTATGAATAATAATTGAGAATTTGGTGTCGTTAATTCATTCTCTACTGAAGCATATGGTATGGTTTCACATGCACAAATTGATTTTATTAAAGGTTTTAATATACTTAAATTGATGGGGTTGAATATTACATAAGGAACAACTTTGCACAAATATCTAGATTGCTCAATATTAATATTATCAAAAAGTTCTTTTGTAAATATCCTAAGTTTGACAAATAAGACCCTGCTAA
Organism: uncultured Prevotella sp.; assembly: GCF_900549175.1. Lineage (GTDB taxonomy): Bacteria > Bacteroidota > Bacteroidia > Bacteroidales > Bacteroidaceae > Prevotella. The sequence continues at coordinate 3,745 of NZ_URNN01000001.1, forward strand.
TGTCAAATCCAAGACTATTGTTAAATTGATTAAGTAATTCACGCTTAAAATTAAAACTAGCACATTCAACATTATATTTTTTCTGTAACAATGTTGCTGTATCCACAACTTTCCATTTGCTGTCTTCTATTATTTTGGAATAATGTCGTTGAGAAAGTTTTCCAATTTCATATATAGGAAAATCAATATTATATGGGCGTGGAATAATAGACAAAGCTTCAACTATTTGTCGGCAAAATCTGATACTTGAAGCATGTTCTACACACATATATGGCTGTTCGAGATAAAACTTGTTTGTATCTTGTAACATGTCATTCACAAACCAGTAATTATCTATACAAAAGGCATGTACAGAAATGTTTGCTACATTTATTTGTTTTAATCTACATATTATATTGTATATTGTTGTCCCAGAAATAATTGTATCATCAATAATTGCCACTTTTTTCCCAAAAAGCCAGTCTGTATTATATTCAAGTATTCTATCAGACACAACTATTCCATTAAAACGGATAAAACCAAGTTCTTCTAACACAGTTAAGAAACATGCAGCTTTTCTAGCTAACAATATATATACATCGTACTCTTTTTGAGATATCTTTGTACAATACTCAATAATATATTTTCTGACAGGTTGATCAAACTGTTCAAGAAAATTTTTTTGACTATATGTAAGCATATAATTAGATGAACTTTTAATGTTGTTTTATAATAACGAATATTATCTGTTTTTATTGTGTATTATATTGTTAAATAGAAAACATGATGCTATTTAATCTTAATAATAGCTACTTTTATCTCGGATATAGTAATATGAATGTAGATTTGCAGAGGCCGTCGGTATTTGCATCTGCATACCCTATGCGACGCGGGGGCAGAACCGTAGGAGGCGAAATCGACTATCTTTGACACAATGCGCTGCGAGCCTGCATAGATATGCTTGGTATAGCAGCCGCTCTGATTAGCCATGAGATACGGGCTGACATAGAGCGAGAACTTCGCCGTGTTGGTGGAGCCGCCGGAGAACACTCCGTTGACATACACCTGGTCGCTCTCGCCGGAAGTCTTGACCGTGCGCTCGCCGTCGGCATCATACCAGTAGTTCGACACGAAGCCGTTGTCGTCCACGGCAAGCAGACGGTTCTCCTCGTCCCAGATGAGCTTGCGCTCGCCAACGCCGGTCTCGTTATGTCCATCGTTCATCAAGCGTCCGGTATTCACATATACAAGATTTCCGTTCTTGTCGTATGTGTAAACGTGGTTGTTCTCCACATTGTTCTCTCCCGGAGTCTCCTCGGTACGGTAATTCACATCCTTGACACTTGCAAGCTGGAACTTCTTTCCGTCTTCCGTGCCGTAGGTATAGGTGAGGTCATATCCGACATTGAGCATGCCGTTGAACTGCACGTTGTCCTGGGTCAGATGCTGGCTCTTGGAAGTGATGCGGTGCATGTTGTCATAGCCCATGGCGAGGGTGTAGGATGCGGACTTGCTGTCTGCTCCGGTGTATGTACCCGTAGCGGAAGCGAGGCGGTACAGCCCGTCGTAGGTATAGGCGTGCGACATCTTGCCGCCGGCGTTGCCGCTGGCAGGGAGCGAGGCGTTGTTCGCCACCGAAAGGACATTGCTTACAGCGTCGAAGGTGTAGTCGTTGTCCATGATGGCCGTGCTGCCGCTGTTCACCGCGAGGTTGCTCAGGCGACGGCGGTTGTCGTAGGTGTAGAACGTCTCCGCGCCGTTGCAATACTTCAGGTAGCTGCGCTGCTCGAACTTGTCGTAGCCCAGCTTAGTGATGTAGTCGTATCCGTATGACTTCTCGCCGCGGACTTTCTCAAGCAGGCCGCCGAGGTTGTAGGAGTAAGTAACCTTCTCCTCGTCGGGATAGATCATCTCAAGGAGGCGGTTGTGGCTGTCGTAAGTCCACTGGGTGACGTAGGTGGCAATCGCCTGGTTGGGCACGATAAGCGTGCGGCGTGTCTTCGTCACCTCACCCATCTTGCCGTAGAAGTATTCGATGGCACCCGTTCCGTCCTCGCGCATCATCAGTCGTCCGATGCGGTTGTGGGAGGCGTTGCGTCCGCCGTAGTAGTACTTCACGTTGTTTTCCGGATGGTCGGGATAGCTGATACCCGTCAGACGGTGGTAGTCGTAGGTATAGGCAATCATCTTGCCTTCCTCCGCCATGTTCGCCGTCTGCTTGGTGAGCACGTTGCCGAGCGGATCGTAAGTGAACGATGTCTTTCCGCTTGCCGGGTGGTTGACCTCCGTGCGGCGGTCGCCCATGTCGTAAACGGATGTCGTCACGTTGCCCTCGGTGTCCGTCACCCTCACGAGACGCTGGATGCCGTCATATTCAAAGGTGGTGGTAATCTCGCCGTCCGGGCCGCTGTGCTGGATGGACTTGAGCGTCTTTCCGCTGCCGCTGGTGACAGTGGACTGGCTGTTGCCGAGAGCGTCCGTCACCTTTGTCACGAGAGCGTTGGAACCGCTGTCAAGGGTGTATTCAGTAGTCGTCTCCGACTCGTCAGGCAGTTTCACGCTCAACGCGCGGTCGAGCACGTCATATACCGTTACCGTCGGGGTAACATTGTCAAACGTGGTGCTGAACGATGTCTTGCTGCCCATACCCTCTGTAGTGGGATAGTAAGTCTTAGCCACACGTCCGAAAGCGTCATAGACATTGCGTCCGCTGACAATCATCACGTTCTGGTCGGATGCGCCGGAACCCTTTGCCGCCGTAGTCACGACACCGTCCTTCTTCACCTGGACAGGCCGTCCGAAACCGTCAACGAATGTCACGGTCTCAAGGTCGTCGTTCGGGTGCTGGATGTCGTAATGCTTGGTCACTGCGTATGCCGGGGCTGTTATACCCGTCTCGCTGAAACCTGCCTTCTGCTGGTATTCAAACGCGATGATGTAAGGAACACCGGTCGCCAGCTCGTTAGGACCGCGAACCTTAGTCACACGACCGATATTGTCAAGCTCCGTCTCGTAGTAGAAGTTGTTGAGGTCGCGGCGTTCCAGTGCCATACCATAGCGGTAGTCGAAGTTGCCCGCCTCGCTGCGGTAGCCCCATGCGTCGTCGATACGCTCGACATACATGTTCATCTCAGGCTCGTAGCGGTACTTGTACCACATGCGCTGTCCCGTGCCGTTTGCCGGAAGCGTCTTCTGTGTGATGTTGCCGTAGCGGTCATACTTATAGTCGGTGACTGCCGTTCCGCTGCCGAACTGCTGCGACACCTGCGTCAGATGGTTCGGGTACTTCGTGTCGTAAGTTGCCGACACGTTGTGATACATCGAGCCGTCACCGCCGACAACGGTCACGTTCGTGGGAAGTCCGAAGATATGCCTGTCAGCATTTGAGGTGTACTGGATGTTCGTCGCATAGTCATAGCTGCCCGAGCCATTGCTGCCGAGGCTGCCCTTGTCGCTGTAGCGGTAGGACTTCAGCTCTCCGTGGTGGCCGTTGAGGTAATACTCGTTCCATGCCTCGGAGATAACCATGCCCTGCGATGTGCCCTCGTACTGCTTGTTGGCGGTATAGCGGAGGGGAACGAAAGCGGATGCACGGTCGCTGTAGATCACATCCTGCTTGGTGAAGGAGTAGCTGTCCGCATTGGCGGTCATGCTGTATGCGTCATACTCGTTGACGGTCTCGGTGAACTTGTTGCCCGATGCGTCGGAGACGTATGAGGCCACGAGGTTGCCGGACTTGTAGTAGTTGTCAACGGCAAACTCCTGAACCGACTGGCGGTATATGCCGTCTCCGTTCTCGGTGTCGAGGCTCTTGGTGATGACCTTTCCGAAGCCGAGGAAGTCGCGCTCGTGGCGGTCACGGAAGCCGTCGGCGTATTCAAATGCCGTTTTCATCAGCGGGCCGTCGTCATGGATGCCGTCATCGACGGTCAGTGCCGACATCACCCACTTGCCTCCGGGATGCCCGTAGGTCGGGGTCGAGTGCGCGTAATCCAGCTCGAAGCGTCCGCCGATGGAGTTGGTGACGGACTTCAGCATGTTGGTGCGGCCGATGGCCGAACGCTTTACGGTAAGCTCGCTCTCGCTGTCAGAGGTCACTATGTCAAGATAGCCATCGCCGTCCACATCCTGCAAGGAATAATTTGTACGGTTGATACTGTGGCTCAACGAAACACCGGGATTTGTAGATATTTTCAGAATCGGACCAACGGGTGAAAGAGGAACAGGAATAGACACTGTAAATGCGACATTTCCACCTTCGGATGTAGAAGCAGACTTGCTTAATGCGTTCGCACCTTGCCATACAAACGGAGTGTCGAATCCTACGCCGGTATTCAAAGCGACCATGATGCCATTGCCGGATTTCCAAACCTTGTCGGGTAATCCGTCTGAATTGACATCAGTAAGATTGTATTGTTCCTCATTCGCGGAAGTTACTATATTATATCCTCCGGCAAAGCTACTTGAACCTTGGTTATATCCGCCACCGACATTTGCCGTATATGACTGGCTCTTGCCACCCTGTATGCGGTCAATATCCCAGTCGATAGGCTCTGTGAAGGAATAGCCCAAATTTAGCCTAACCTTATTCCCTGATATGATTTTATCAGCAAGGCCATCGCCGTTCACATCAATAAAATTCTCAATATTCCAGTCTTCGTTCGATGGTGGGATGCTGAGAGAAGCGGAAATCGACCCCTTCGCCTTATTGCTTGACTCCTGATTGGCGGAGGTGTTCTTTCCGTTGGCAATCTGTTTGATTGTCGCTACTGCAGAAAGAATCGGGTCGCTACCGAGCGCAAAGCCTTGTGCCTTACTACCGCTGCTTACAGTTCCCATACCTTCCAGCACCTCTCCGCTGATACCACCGAGAGTATTGGTATATTGGATTTTTCCACCGGCGACAATATCAGGATAGCCATCACCGTTCAGGTCTATCATCATGGATTTGGTCTTACTGTCACCATTGGCGTCATTGTATGTGAATATGGCACCACCCTGAACAACATTATTGTGGCTTACCATTTCCTGCGAAATTGCCGCAGCACCGGTGCCTTGCAGATGCTCACCCGTCAATCCTGCCACGTTTCCGATATTCTCAAACGGATTGGTAAGCACGACATCCTGTTCCGTCAAGCGTGCTGCGCCCATGTGGGTCGCAGTAACATATATTTCCTCGCGCTGCCCACTCCAACGGTCAATCTTATTCAAGTCTGTGCTTAATGGCGTGAACGCCATTGTCAATGGGTCAGGCTGCGCATTTTCATCTTGAGGCAAAACGAGCAAAGACTCATTGATTGGCTGTGAATAACGGTTTTCTGATGCGTTATAAACAAAACCGCCCCAGCCACGGTATAACGGTCCAAATCCAGTCTGATTATTAACCGCATAAAGGTTCGCACCGGCAGACTGGTATGTCAGAGCCGTTGGAGAACTTACCTGAACCGATACATTGGAAATGGAATTGCCCACATAGCTGTCGGCCGAGAATAATTCAAACCATATCTTATCCGTACCAATGTCAGATTTCAAAATGGCAATGGAATCATTCGCCACAGCACCGGTAGTCACAGCAAACTTCTTCTTTCCGAGCAGTCTGTCCACAGTCTTTACCGTGAGTGTCAGCTCTCCGTTATAGAGCATATTTGAGAATGTGACAACCGGCTTAACATATATGACGGTATCAGCCGTGCTTGAAACAAACGACGGAGCGTCTTTCAGATGATTTGCATATATGGTATAGTCCGGGGAAACCTGTCTGTTCTGCCGAGTCCCCAAAGAATCCGTAAAAGACAGTATCGGAGACCATTTTACAGCATCCCATCGTACATTGGATTGGGCACTTACCATAAAACGGAAGTTGGTAAGCCCATCGCTGTTGTCGAGTGTGACAGGAAGTTCGCCGTCGTGAATTTCATCCCATGCGAATGTCCTCGTAAACACTGTTTTCTCCAAATAAGCAGGATTATCGTTGCCATTGCCATCTTTCTTGTCGTTGAATCCGATAATACTTAATGTGATGTCATCCGTTGTCTGGGGCTTGTTGAAAGTTCCGGTAATTTCTACCGTCTCGTTTCCACCGTCTATACTTAATGATGTGGGAGCAAAGTACAATGCGCCTTCCTCCGGCTTATATACAGTTGTGGAATAGCCATTCGGCATAAATTCTTCCGTACCTGAATATGTAATGACCGGATGCCATGCCACCTCGTCAAATGCGCCGTTACTCATTTCCTCGTTACCGGATTGAACACGGAAATAGATGCGGTCGCCCTTGTTTACAGGTACAGACTGTGCCGTAGCATTATGCGCAGTGGCATCACCTTTGGAAATTGATTGGCTCCACAGTTCGGACCCACCTTTCTGAATGGCTACCCGTACACCATCAGCCTTGTCATACGCTTCTGTATCATAATCACCGGACGGAGCAATCAGAGAAACCGTACCGGATATGCTTACAATACCGTTTCTTGGTGCAACCCATACACGGACGGCATCTTCCATCGGAGACAATCGGATAATCTCAGCTTGTTCTTCCGGATCAACCGCCCCGACAGAAACATCAATCTTGGTGGGGTCGTATATAATAGGACTCGGCGTATCGGCACTGCTGAGGGTGAATGTCGGAACAGCATTGCCCTGTGCGTCAAATTCTATATGATTGAAATATACTTTGCCATTTGATACCAGGTCTATCAGACCGTCACCGTTTATATCAGAAAAATAAACAGTCGTTTTTGTCGTGGTTTTAGACGCATCTGTACCAATGGTGGCTACAGCAGGACCCCATCCGGCTTTTACGTCGGCACCGCCGGAGTAAGTATTACTGCTGGAAGATGAAAAGCCGGATATTCCGATTACCTTTATCGGCTCTCCGTATTCAACAGTATTATTGCTATTTCTAATCTGCGGACGGTAATAGACTGAACCTCCATCTTTATATACCTTATCGGGTAAACCGTCACCATTCAAGTCCACAAAGGTGGAAAGACCTTTTGAATTGTCATTGGAATAGCTGAAACTACCACCGATAGTGGAAGATGTGGACGAACTGCCGTCATAAATACCAACACCAGCATAGAAAGAGCCTCCGATAGAAGAACTTGTCGTGCCGCCGAGTGCGGTAGGCTTGTCGCTGAACATATCCATTCCCTGCAAGGGATTGATAAACCCTGCATCCAGTCCGTCATTGTGCGTGTTCCATGTCTCCTCGCCATCCTTGAACGGCACGTATCCGCTTGCCGCCTGCACGTCGTCGTAATAGTCGAACTTCTGGAAGGCGAACTCCTGCCCCTGGTCGTCAAACTGGCGTACGCCCTCAAGCAGGTCCTTGTGGAACGCGCCATCGACGTATGAGAACGTGTAGCTGCGCAGTTCCTCGCCCATGAAGCTGACGGAAACCTTCTCAAGCAGCCTGTTCGAGGAGGTCAGATAGCCGTAACGTGCGTTGTTGGCCTTCTGCCGCTTGGTCTTGTCGCCTGTCAGCGTCACCACCGTATGAGGCTCGGTGCTCTCGGCGTTGCCCGCGCTGACCTTGGAGAGATAGACGGCCTTTGCCACCAGTCCTCCGCGCACAGGCTCGTCAGCCGCCGTGTACTCGTATTCTATCCAGTCGCCGTGTGTCTCGACAACCTTCTTGAGCTTCCATTCGGAAATCACCTCGCGCGTGTTGCCGGAGAGGTCGGTAATCGTGCCCTTGAGCACGGCACCCTCGCCGCCGTAGGTATATACCACGCCCTGCTTGTCGGTCACTTCCCAGTAATAGTTCGCCGGACTGTCGCCCTTGCGGATGATGCGTGAGAAGTCACCGCCCTGACGTGTGTAGAACTGACGGTCTACCTTGCGTGCAATCTTGTCACCGCGGTGTGCGACGCTCATCGCGCCGTTGTCGTCCATCGTGGAGAGCATGGAGCCGGAGAGCGAGTATGTCTCGGTCTCGTTTGCCAGGTCATAACGCGGAACACCCCAGCGGGTATCGAGCGTGATGGAGGGTACTGAAAGGTCCCAGCCCTGTCCGAGCCATCCGTTGCCGCCATCGCTGTTGTAGCTTATGGCGAGCGACGGAGCCATGCCGTTGCGTGCGGGAGGCATCTCGAAGGCATACTGCATGTTCGCCGAGCCTCGGTTGTTCGCCGTAGGCGGTGCGATGATGTTGAGCTTCGCCGTCGGGTCTGCCGCCTTGATGTCGTTCATCATGGTCGGGGCGAAGCCGTCGGTCTCGGGAGACTCGGGTGCCTGTATGACACCGTTGATCATGTCGGTGAAGTGGGTGGTCCTGGACTCCACGTATGCCAGTTCCTTGTTTACCCTCACACGGTCGAGAGCCACCCAGTGGCCCTTCTCGGTATCGTAGTAGAACGTGCGGATGTCGTCTTCCGTGTAACCGCTCGGAATCCTCGTGCGGTCGTACTTCAGCCGCACGGTGGCACCCTCTTCCGTGAAGTGCGTGCCGTGAGGGAGGAAGCGGTATCCGTCGCTCTCTCCCGTGACATTGCACATGGCGAAGTCAAGCTCCGGCAATGCCGTGCTGTCCACCGCGCAGATGGAGAGGCTTACCGGGCGCAGCAGCCGTCCCTTCGCTACGGAGAGGGTACCGCCGGCCACGGAGATGCTGTCCGACTGTGCCGTGGTAAAATATTTGCGGACGGATCCGTCGGCGGAAGCCTGTTCCGTCTTTTCTCCGATGGCAGGTTCTTCCGTCTTTGTATTGCCAGATGCAAACTCTTCCTTCTGTTGCGGAGAAGGATTGCCGCTTTCTGCAGCCGCCAATCCGGGCGATGCGCCGGAGGCGTCAGCCACTATGCTGGTGCCGCTGTCCTCCTGCCGGGGCATGGCGTCTGCAGTCGAACCGGGATACAGGAATATCCCCGCCAGACATGCCGCCGACAATATGACGGAAGCAACGGCTATTATATATGACCGTTTCATAATGTATTAGTTGTATTTGATAATGTGTTTTTTGTTATTTTGCCAGAATCTTTTGCGTGTGTTCGCCGTCATCGGTGATAGCCTTGACGATATATACGCCTGTAGCCGGAACACGGAAACGCGACGTCTTCACGACATCCCCCTCCATCTGTCCTTCATATACGAGTTTGCCCGTGGTATCGAATACCATGAGGGTCGCAGGCCCAGACTTGCCTCGGTCGAGTACGGCATTGAAGATACCGGTAGTGCCGTCTTCCCCGTGTACCGTGAGCTGGCTGTTCCTCTCGGACAGTCCGGCATCCTGTGCATCATGTTCAGCCTCGCCTATGACAACATCCGGTTTCGGCTCGATACCGTTTGGTGCGGACGGGTCACATTCGTTGCCGATGTGTACCGTGTATGCCACCGTGCTGGTCTTCGGGGTCTCTATCTGTACGTTGCCGTTTATCTCGAAGTCCTCCACCGGCAGCCCGTTGATGGTAAGGTCGGTGATATGCGTCTCACCGCGTCCGTACTTGATACAGACCCTCCAGAGGCGCAGCGTCCACGCGCTCTTCTTGAGAACTTCCACTCCGTTATGGTACCAGCGTACATATATACCGCTGATCTTCAGTCCGAGGGTATCGCCGGGCTTGATGTTCACGCCCTGCGTCAGGCTCGTGTATCCGTCGAGGATGAAATACGCCTTGTCACCACGTACATCGTAGCCCCACTGCGTGATGTCCTCGACCACGGAGGGCTCCGCTCCGATGCGGTACCATGAGCCTGTCTCGGTCACGGTCCATTCAATCTCACCGCCTGTGAACCGACGGTCGGTGTGCGAATAGGTGGAGTACAGCAGATTGCCCTTACCGTGGATGTCATTGCCACCGCCCTGTGTGACCGTCAGCGTGTAGGTTCCGGTCGCCAGGTTGTCAATCCTGTGCGTGTCGCCCATGAAGCTGCCGCTTGCCACGACGTCATCCTTGTTCATGCCGGCGACGGTATCTACTGTGAGTACATATTTGTATATAGGAGTACCGATATTTATTCCAATGTCAAGAGAGCCGTCCTTCTGAGGGACACCGTCAAGGCAGGTCGTGGGATGTGCCTCTACATCGGCGGATATGCCGTCGAAATAGGCGAAGGTAAACACGTCAGAGCCGCTGCCGTCGGCATCCCACAATATATTGTGGAACATCGTCTTGCCCCTGGTAATGTCAGGCGTGGAGCATTTCACCATCGTGGTCGTGCCCGTGTCGAAACGCCCTTCCCCTGAAGGGTCTATGAGCATGACGGTACGCTGGCGGCTGTAATGGTAGAACTCCTTTTCAGGGGTGAGGTTGTGGCTCAGCTCGGCGAAGTAGCCGGTCTCGGCAACGCCGTTGGTGCGGACGGAAGCCAGTACCAGCGGAGTCTCGGATGCTTCTGCCTTGATGATGCCGTGCAAAGCGGAAGATTTCGCCTCGTCGGGAATCACGACGGTGTAAGCCTCCTTACCCTCGCCGTCGATACGCAGAGAGACCACACCGCCGGAGAGCGTCACGGAGACATCGCCTCCGCTGACACCCGTCGCCACGGATGAGGAAGACACCTGCCCGCCGCTGACGGTCCTGACACTGCCGTCACTGCCGAAGCGGAAGCCGTATGAACATCCCTCGTCACCGGAACCGCTGAAACCGACATCGAATGCCGGGTGTGCGGACGGACAGGCGAACTCGATGAATCCGTTGTTGCCGGCAAGGTTCGGAGTCACGGCAGTACCTGCCGTACCCGCCTCCTGGCTTATCATGTCGAGGAAGCCTTTGGGAGTGACCGTCATGCCGTTCCCCGTCCAGCGCACCGTGGCACTGTCGCCTGCGACAGGCATGTTCGTCTTCACGAGCCATGTGCGGTTCATGATATGCCACAGCGTGTCGTTGGGAGAGGTGTATGTCTCCAGCGGGCCGCCGTCGTCGCCCCAGAAAAGGAAGCCCTTGTCCGGCATGACGTTACCGTACTCGCGTCCCATGACCAGCAGGTGCGCCTCTGACGGAAGTCCGTAGGCGTTTGCATTGTGGTAGCTGTCGTTTTCCGGGAGGGATGCGTACAGCGGTCCCTCCTCGTAGGAGGTCGTCGATACCGGCTGGCGGAAATCCCATGCGCTGTTGCGTGCAACTGATGTCACCCTGTTGTGGTAGGCACCGGCCTCGTCCCTGTCCCAGGCGAGGTTCCCGTCTCCGTCGAGATAGGAATCGTTGAGCGTGACACCGTACTTCATGGCAAGGTAGCTTTCCGCCCTGCGCCTCTCACCGGGAGTGAGCAGGCGGTTGTAGATGAGCAGTTCCGGTGTATAGCCCTCGAAAGCGTTGTTGCCGAAGGCGGATATGTCGAACGGACCGTTGAAATGCTCGTTGGTGGCACTGTATGTCCCGCCGATGGTCAGCGTTCCGTTCGGTCCGCCCCATACCGAGGTGTTGGGCGCCGCCGCACGGTAATAGGTCAGTACTTTGGTGGCGTGCTCCTTGAAGATGTCCAGCGTCACGGAATCCCTGCCCGTATGCCGCAGATCCTCACCTTCGGTATTTCCATAGTCAAGCGGCGCAACCGAGCCGGGGCGCACAATCTTGTCGTTGGTGACAAGGCTGCCGCCGCCGTCGCCGCTTGCGACACCGTAGATAACCGATTCGTTTGTAAAGGAGGAATAAGGGGCAAACACACCGATGATGGTGGCTTGCGTGAGGTTTGAGCGGATAAGGTCGCCCCATTTCGGGGAATCGCCTTTGGAGAAATCAATCGCCGGATTGAAATTGAGAAACTTGAGCAGGCTCCTGTCCTGCGTGAAAGCGTAAGTCCCGGCGGTGCGGCTGTACGCATACAGGGATAGTGAATCACCCGCAAAGTCGAACCAGTGGTAGCGACCCTGCAAATTGCTGCTGACCGGTGCGGTCCTGAACCAGACATCCACGCCATCGTCGAATCCACCGGGGGAACGAGCGGGAAGCATGAGTGCTGATAAACCAAGCAGACCGGAAAAGAGGAGAGTCTTCTTCATAAGCACAATGTATTAAATTGTTAGACATGTGATATTTCATATTATACGTTGGTTACCAGCAGAAATTCCAGCGTTGGACAATGGCTGGACAAGCAAGTTTCTTATGGTCCTTCTGTGCCTGTAAATCCATTGAGAGCCCAAACTGCACTGCAAAGATACAAATAAATTATAACAACCGTTATAATTTCGAGAATATTCATGTGAATTTAATATAAATTAACGATATATGTGTTTAAAAAGATGATTTCCTGTCGCGAAATGAACATTTTGTAGATGTCAAATACATCTGATACATGAGTATGGTTAAACAACAACTATATTCATGTCGTTTTATAACAGCATTTTTATGTATCATTGTTACTCGTCTGTAATCCCATCAGGAAGAAAATCTAATTAAAAACGACTAATAGATGTATTATAATTATGTGTTGAGCGTCATTTGTCCCATTTTAGAAACTGTGGCACTGAAGTTTAGCCTGATTTATCATTAAAACTGTATTCGCACTACTAATGATACCTCCCGAAAAAATATTAATGGATTTTTTCGGGAGGATTGAGTTGGAATAAGATATATAATCTTAAAAAAACAAAAAATACAACACCCATTGTATTTGTTTCTCATAATAATGTTGTAACTTTGCATCAGAATAGCATTGGCGGTTCGTGACGACGACCGCTCAAACATATTGCATTCGTATTGACTCGTAAAGGAAAACTGCTAAATTTCACTGATAGACGAGGATGTGCGGAGCAATCGTGTCGTATTTGAAACGAATACGGCACGAACTGCATACGTCCGTCTATCAGCCTTTAGCAGTGGCTCCTTTACTGGCGTAAGCAGATTCGTGCCTTCATATAGCAGGGGTTTGCTTGAAAAATAGTAAACCCCTGTTCATTTACATATGATAATAGAAAACAAGGACACCAGAACAAAAGCGAAAATACTAACAAGAGTCTTACCACTATTTCTTGTCAACAACTATGAGTCCATAACGATAGCACTCATGGAAGATGCTACCCGTATCACACGCGGAACAATATACAGGTATTTCAACAATAAAGAGGATATATTCAATCAAGCTGTAGCTCAATACTATAATTCTCCGTTAAACGTATTGTATGCCCTAAGCCCAGACGGGCATACTTTGGAAAGTTATTGGGAACTCAAAATCCGGCAACTTGAATCTTCATATGCATATCTTCGGGGATATGGTATTTTTGCTAACGCACTTGCCATATCGCACTATATAGAGATACAGGCAACACGTATCAACCCCTCTTTTAACGAGATAGTACTGTCGCATAGACATAGAAACCTAAAACATTGGTCGTTAGTGTTGAGAAACACGCCAGACTTCACCCTGAATACAAAAAACATATCATATCAAAGAGCTGGACAGATATACCACGGATTGTATATGCAATTATGCTCCTCTTATCCAAAAGCCAAGCTTGACTTGCCTACCATCGTTCTTTCGCATAAATAGACTGTTTAGTTTACTAATACAAAACCTTGTTCTGTAAGAACGCGGTGTGCTTTGGCCGCATTTTCTGCAAGATATACGTGTTTAGGGACTGCCGGTGGCGTAAACAATTTATCGAGACAGTGATTTATGAGCCATTTAGCTATCGGCTTTCCTGACCAAAAACCGTAATAAATGTTCTCTACCAATGCGCCAGACATCGTTTTGGGATAATAGCTCATCTGCCCGAAATCAACATATAGCTTACCTCGTGCTTCGGCCTCTTTTACCGTCCGGGATATTGTATTAAAATAAAGCACTTTGGAGTCATCGTCCTTATATTTGAATCCCATATATAATGGAACCAAGTTGACATCATTCTCCAGTATTATAACCATTACCCGGATTTCTCCAGTACAATTATCTTTAGCGACAAGGAAAAAGGATTTTTCTCCCAGCAAGTCATTAGTCGCTTCAAAGAACTTTTCGTTTAGAAACTCAAACTTATTCTTGGCTTTTTCAAGAACGGCTCTATAAAGATGTGTAAACTGTGCTGTAGGTTCACCGCCATAGTCATTTATGATTTCCCAATGAAATGACTTTTCAAAACGGTCTTTGAAATTACGATAACGTTTGCGGTTCTTTTTACGTAAGCCATTAGGGTAAGATACGTTTGGCAGGATAGGTATGGCAGTCGTAGGAAAGGATATAAAGAATTTATAATCCGCAGTCAATATGTCCTTTACATATTGGAGACTCCTCTCCCTGACATCCTTGACAAAGACAAAGCTGGATCTGACCTCAACGCTCATCCTTTTGATTTCCCCTCCGATTATTTCCGCCACTTCTTGCTTTTCAGTCTCGGATAGTCCTGGAGCATATTCAATAAAATGCTCGCATGTCGCAGCATAGGAACCTGTAACAAAAGCCCGGAGTTTCAGAAATGATGGAAAGATCTTTCTTATCCATGAAATCCATGTCTTTGCCTTGCCTGACGATGCTATATTCATAATGTCCATGCCATAGCAGAAACATGGGACAATGGCTATTATATCTGCATCTCGGAAAACTTGCAGATAGTGAAATTCAACATCTTCAAATTCCGCAACTTCATTGGCTTTCATGAACTCCCGGCTCTTGATTACGTCCAAACCATATATTTTCTCCCAGTTTTCGGGAGTGATGTCGTCAATTGTGGCGCACCATTCAAATGTGAACCTATTTGACATACCGTTGTAATCCATATTTATCGAACAGAGCAATCAATAATTCAACCAAACCGTCCATGTCTTCTTTTGTATGACTTGCCATGACACTTATACGGAAACGTGTAAGATTGGCAGGAACGACAGGGGGTATTATGGCATTGATGAAATAACCGTTGTCAAAAGCATCTTTCACCATGTATGTAAGTATAGTCGCGTCCCCCACGACAAGAGGTATAATCGGTGTCTGTGTATTAAGTATATTAAAGCCGGCCGTTCTAAGGGCATTTTGAAGATACGATGTGTTCTGTTGCAACTTTTCCACGATGTCCGAATTGTCCATCTTCTTAAACACCTCTATAGCCCCGGCACAGACAGATGGAGGCAGTGATGTCGAGAACATATTACTGCGAGCGTATATACGAAGGTAATCAATAATTTCCTGAGAGGCGGTTATATATCCTCCAACTGTTCCCACCGCTTTGCTGAGCGTCCCGGTTACAATTATGTTGTCACGCTCTGTTATGCCATAGTAAGACAATGTACCGGCCCCCTTTTCACCGATAACACCAGTGGCATGTGCTTCATCAATCAGAAGTATTGCGTTATATTTTTTACATAGAGCCAGTATTTCGGGTATATTGGCTATGTCCCCGTCCATGCTGAAAACACCGTCTGTCGCCACCATTATCCCATCAGGATATTGTTCCGCATTAGCCGAAAGTATTTTTTCAAGATGTGCCATGTCTCCATGTTTGAACCGGAGCATCTTGGCACCTGAGAGAACTGTCGCATCGAGAAGACTGGCATGGTCGAGCTTATCATGAATTATCAGATGGTTGCTGCGCAACAATCCTGAAATAGCTCCGAGATTGGCTGTATAGCCTGACGAGAACAGCATAGCATCACCGAATCCTGTCTTGTCCGCAATCATCCTCTCTAACTGTGGCTGATAAATTGTCGTACCGGTAAGCAACGGAACTCCTCCAGAGCCTATTCCAAATTCCCTGGTTACCTCTATCGCCTTTTCCACCGCTTCTGAAAGTATAGTCGCCCCAAGATAACTGTTAGACCCAAAGATTATGACTTTCTCCGTCTTTCCTGTGTGTCGGTTATATACAAGTGATTCTCTATCGCAGGCACTGACATGAGGGTGTTTTTTGTAATTGTTTAGACCTGCTTCTTCATGTTGCCTTAGTTCTTCTTGAAAATCGGAGACTTTACCAAGTATCGAACCGTCTTTACTTGTTTTGTTGACGGTCATATTAATTGTATATTTCATAATAGTTAAATTTATAACGCATATTATAAATGCAAAGGTACTAATAATATCTAAAAAAGAAGAACTTTACTCAGAGAAAATACAATATGATGCTGAAAATTTCTTCATATCGTTATATTTTCGTACCTTTGTACCGAATTTAAGCATATTATTTTTTATTATGAGCAAAGGAGAAGTAAGTCGTCAAAAAATACTGATAGAAGCATTCAGGCTATTCGCAACAATGCCTTATGACCGAGTGTCTTTCAGTGTCATGGAGAAAGAAATCGGAATAAGTCGTGGTTCTATGATATATTATTTCAAGAATAAAGAGGGGCTATTTAGTGAGGTCGTTCATGCTTTTGTATATGGAGCATCATCTATAAAGGCAGTTCCTGATGCATATAAATTGTCTCTTTGCTCATTTTATAATTATTTTATTGAAACATTGAAGCGTGAACAGGAGCAGATGTCCAATATTGGCATTGTCAATATAAATGAAGCTCTGATGCGTATTGAAAATTCAGCTCTGACTTATATACCGAATTTCAAGGAACAAACAGCCCAATGGTATGAGGAAGAACTGTCGATTTGGAGATCTGTTATTGAAAACGCAATTTCCACAGGAGAAATAAGGAGCAAAATAGATGTCGTTGCAATTAGTTATTTTTATGAAGATTGTTATTTAGGCAGAGCGTTTGACGGAGTTTTCACCAAAACAGGATATGATATAAACAAGCTAAAGTTGACTTATGATCATATATACACGCTCCTCAAATAAAGAATTATAGCATATTATTTCCTTATAGCAATTTCATATACAGTAGGTTAATAATCAATTTCCCATTTGAATATGGACAAGGCAAAAAAACGATACCATTAGAGCAATAAAAAAATAACTGGCAATAATAATAACATTCCCCAACACACTAAAGACGTAGCAGGATTTAACTTATCTGTTTACACTACACATATATTTATATAAGTATTATTTAGTTCATAATTAATTTGTCACCTTATAATTTTACTATTCCATAATTTGCGGATTCTGCTTTAGATCGTTCTCACATTTTGTTACCGCACTGTATTTTCCTCCCATACTCAAAAGTACAGATAATAGAGAGATTAACACGTAAATAATAATCGCTGCCGTAATCAGTTTGGAATTCAGAATATAAAGGAGTGCCGTATTTCCATGTCGAGTTGTCCAATCTCTTATTGAAAAATTTTCAAACAGAAAGCCTTATTATTCCAATCTGAGTTTGAACGCCATGCAATAAGTCCGTAACAGTTTCTGCTACGATATACTTTGCTGATGTTGAAACGCAATCCTTTTTGCAAAGTATCATATTCCCATAGGAAAACAATTTGTTTAGGTAATTATAGCAAGAGAATGGCATTTGGAGCATAAAAAGAGCAGAATACAAAGTCTGAAAGCTATTAAAAGAGCATTAAATGCTTCACTCGGACAGCCCCTTCAACGCCTGTTTCCGTGTCTTGTCGATAAACTGCAGTAATATTCCCGGATTAATATGATTCCCTTCCATTCGTACCGTCAGGTGCAAGTGTGGTCCGGAACTTCGTCCAGAATTGCCTGTTATCCCGATTGGGTCTCCAGGATGGACAAATACACCTTTGGCGACTGTAATCTTTGAAAGATGACAATAACTGACCGTCAGGTCTCCATGTCTTAATGTAACATACATACCGGAACGGCTGTCTTTTCCTGCGCGAATCACCTTACCACAGAACATGGCATATGCCGGTTCATAATGCGCTCTCAGATCAAGTCCGTTATGCCTGACCTTTTTCTTCGTAAACGGGTCTGTACGCATACCGAATGGGCTGGTGACTATAATTCTCCTGAGTGGATAAGATGCACCAGGAGAATCCTCTGACTGTTTTTTTTCTCTATGGATAGATTGGGCGGGACTCAACTTTTTGAAGTCCGCTATCGGGTATGTAGGTACCATTCTCTCTCTCTTGGCTTTATTAGCTGCCTGACCCTCACCGACTGTATATAACTGTGCTGAAATAGTGACAGTGTACAATGCAAAAAGTGTTGCCATCAATAGTTGTAAATTTCTCATGCCGACAAAAGTAAAGAGATCAAGAGAGAGAGCATTACGAAACGACGAAAAAACAGATGTTGAATAACAAAATATAGCATTTGAGTTTGATTATTGCTCAGAAATCAAACTCAAATAATAATATTCGTCAAAAGATAAGTTATAAAAGGATTAAGGCGAGAGTAATGTGTGAGAGCCAAAGTAACTTTGCAGAAGGTTAGCTGCATTTCAGCATAATTTAAGCGAGCTTAGTTCTGCGTTCGATTTGCACAACCTTTGCATGAGTTTAACATCATATTCAATAAAAAAGTATGAAACAAGTACGATTTGAAGAGAGCGAAGTGCCTTATCAGACACTTGCTCGTTTTGGTCTCACACAGGAGAAGATTGAAGACCTGCCCTTGTGGGCATTAGAGGATATTGGCCAGGGACGGCGTTCGCCGTTACTGCCTATACAGGTGACAGACGAGAATGGTGTGACATTGAGGAGCCGCACCCGATTTGCGTTAGTCCGTATGGAAGACGGCAAGGTGGATGTTGTGTTCTATCCGCAGCTGGAAAAGTCACCCTTGGAGGCATTCTCTCAGGAACAGCAGGAGGACTTGTTGGCTGGCAAGGCCATTCTTTCAGACGTGAAGGATGCAGAGGGCAGAAACAGCAAGGCATTCGTGCAGATTGACAAGGAGACGAATCAGGTAATGTCAGTGCCAACACCCGTTATCGGACGTAATCTGGAGGTTCTGAAGGACGAGTTGAAACTAAGCCCGGCAGAACTGAACGTGATGCAGAAGGGCGAGCCGCTCACACTCATCATGGAGGACGAGCAGGTGACGGTGGGTATCGACCTGAATGACAAGACCGGTATCCGCATCTGCCAGGGTGACAGCCAGAAGTGGAAGGAGAACACTAAGCGTGAGTGGGACAAGTACACCTTTGGCTGTTATGGCTGTTGGGTGATGGACGATGACGGCAATCTCGACTATGTACCCGAAGAGGAATATTCTGAGGAATTGTGGAACGAACTGAACAGTAAGAGCAGAGCCAAAGCCATGAAGCTTTGAGCTATGCCGAGTCGTGAAGTTCGAAGACGAAGTCAACGAACAGAAGAAAAACGTAGAACGTAACTGTGCAATTGTTTCCATGCACAAATAATCAACACATTATCTATAATGTATATGGCAGCAAACAAATATTATCCGGAAGACATACTCGTCGAGAAGATGCAAAGCGGCGAGTACGGATGGTTGGACTATATCAACCATCATTCCGCTGAATGGCAGGAAGAATACGAGAGCTATTGTCTGAAACGCGGACTCTGCATCAGCGAAGAGACGGCAGAGCAGTTCGTCCATTACAAGGATGAGCAGCTGGAGCTGGCTGTTGAGAACGGGGACGCATAATAACAGGACTGTATGGCAATAAGAAAGAATACCAATCCACAGCAGATGAACCTGCAGCCGGAGATGCGTGACATTCTCATGCGCAACGGTATGCAGGCTCATGTGGTGAGCAATGGCAGCGGCTATCAGCTACTTGTACAGGGGCATGACAGCCCTCTTCTCACCTATAATATCACAGAAAGGCAGATGCTGGCTCTGACCGACTGGGGAACCAACCATGCCAATAAGTTAGCCTACAATACATTCACGGGTATTGTAGGTAATGACTTCTATCTGCCCAAGAATTTCGTCCATGCACGCAATGCCAACGGTCGTGTGGCAATGGGACTGCACGGGTATCGTATAGGCATCGGCGAGTATGGACGTACCGGACGTATCGGTATGCCACCACTCTTTCTTGGCTGGACACCACGCAGTCAAGAGGGATTCCATCTCCGTAGAGTTGGAGGGCGACTGTTCTTTCCTGAAGCACCGATTGTGCCGGAGCGTTGGGACGGAAGGATGAAGCCCGGTGAGTTGCAGAGCGGAGGCTACGGCTTTTACTATAAAGGACAGCAACAGCAATACACACCCGTCCAACAGGATGTACTGAAGGATTTGGAGGCTGTAATCACACCTGCGGTCAGCCGTCCAAGAAGCCAAGAACCGGCCAAGCCCTACAAGGAACTGATTACCTCACCCGTTTATTTCACCAATGAGAAGTGGCAGGAGTGTCTGGCTTCGCATGGCATCATCATTGATGAGAATGCGAAAACACTGACCATCCAGTCGAACAGCGTCAATGCCGATATGGTGTATAACTTGACTGATGAAGAATTGAAGAAACTCACCTCCAACTCCATCAAGGAAGTATCCACAGCACAGCGTCTGGAGGTGCTGAACGGTATCATCAAAGATGATTTCGCCGACAAGGTGACGATGGACATGCTGAACAGCAAGGAGCGTATAGACCTGCACCTGCATCCAGAGATAGAGCAAGAGCTTCAGCAGCGTCAGCAGCAGGACGAGGAGCGGTTGCACCCTCTTGAAAACGACGAGACCGTAATAAGAGAGATGCCGCAGGGCGATGCCATGGTTCATGGAGAAGACCTTGTCCTGCTCAACGAGAACAAAGGCTGGTACCGCGAGGGCGCACATGGCAGGGAGGTACAGGTGGAGAGCATCTTTGTTGAGAAAGTGCAGCAAAAGGAGGGAGAAGGAGGAAAAGGCAAGGAGAACGAAGCCAAGTACCGCATGACAGCTGTCATCAACGGCGAGTCCATCACACACGAAATCAAGCAGAAGGACTATGACAAGTTCCTTGCCGTGGATGACTATCACCGCATGAAACTCTTCTCCAAAGTCTTCAGCGAAGTGGATATGAAAACACGTCCAGAAGCCTATGCCGGACTGGGCACCAAGATACTGGCCGCATTGACAGCCGGCGCAGTCGTGACGGCTGAGGTGGCGCATGACATGAGCCATCATCGCCATCCTGCTCCCGAGTTCTATGCGGAGCATCACGGTGCAGCACCGCGTCCATACTTCAAGCCCGGAGTGGATTCTCCACAGGAGATTGCGGCACGTAACTTCGAGGCGCAAGCCAATCAGGTAGCGACGGAGATTAGAAGAGGATATTAGCATGAGCGGCAATGGACTGACATACGATGACTTTCTGAACAGACTTAGCATACAGGATGTTCTGCTGGACGCGGGCTATCATCTGAACAAGAGGGATGGCTTGCGCTATCCGTCGTATGTGCGCACCGACAGCGACGGCAGACGGGTGCGTGGCGACAAGTTCATCGTCACCCAAAATGGCAAGTGCTGCTTCCAGCCACCGCAGCAAAAGGTGTATAATGTCATCTCATTCATTAAGGAACATCCCGAATTGTTTGCAGAGAACAAGTCCGGAGTGTCCGCTGACAGGCTCGTCAACCTCGTCTGCGACAGACTCCTCAATCAGCCCGTCGAGGACAGGTCTGCCAGAATCGCAGAACCGAGAAAAAACAGCAAGCCATTCTCCTTGAATGATTACGACATCCACAAGTTCAACCCACAGGACAGGGAGACACAGAAGAAGTTTTATCCCTATTTCAAATATAGGGGCATCGACCTTTATACGCAGTATGCCTTTCACCGCCATTTCTGCCTGGCGACCAAGCACCGCCCGGACGGTCTCGGTTTCGCCAACCTCTCCTTTCCGCTTGTCCTGCCCAAAGAGCCGGACAAGACCGTGGGCTTCGAGGAACGAGGGCGACCGAAAATGGACGGCAGCGGCGGTTATAAGGGCAAGGCTGAAGGCAGCAACAGCAGCGAAGGCCTGTGGATAGCCAGTCCCGGTGGTACGGGACTGAAAGAAGCCAAGTCCGTCTATGTCTTTGAGAGCGCATATGATGCCATGGCGTTCTATCAGCTGCGGATGGGACAGGACAAAGGACAGGATGCCGGCAGACAACGCGATTTCAAGCCCTCAGTCTATGTCTCCACAGGAGGCAATCCCGGTGTAGGCCAGATGCAGGGACTCATCAATGCCGCTCCGCAGGCAACTTTCCATCTTGGATTTGACAATGACATGGCCGGGAAACAGTTTGCCGCCAACTTCGAGGATATTGCAAGAAAGACAGGACCAGTCTCACCAGACAGAATCCCGGCTGATATGAGACCCTTTATTGAGAGTTTTGACAATCCGCTCAGAACGACCAAGGATTTGTTTGGCATAGAAGATGAGCAGTATGCCGCACTCCCCAAGCCACTGCAAGAGCTTTATCGCAAATACGACTCGGCAATGGAAGAGGCAATGGAGTATCACTATTCGCCACTTGTGTGCAAGGAGGACAAACAGGAAGCCGCAGAGGCAATGAATAAGGCTTATCGAAACTTTAAGGCTGCACTGTTAGAGAAACTCCATCTTCAGGATGGTCAGGATTTATCCCCTGTTAAAATCATCCGTGAAATGCCTTCCATGGGCTACAAGGATTTCAACGATGAATTGCAGGGAAAGAGACAGCTCTCACAGACCGACGGTACTAAGACTGGCCAGAATAAGACCGAGCCTACGGTGAAAGAACAAGAAGAGAACGAACAAAGAGTAACTACATTCCATCGCAGATGAACATGAGACAAGACAATAACACGGTAATCACATTGCGCCCCAGCGTATGGCAGTTCTTCATCAACGAGCTGCCAATGCTCTTGCTGTGTATATGTGCATTTGCCGTTGGAGGTTTGCCAAATAAAGAAATAGGAAAGACAGCCCTTGCCATAGCAGGACTTCTTTCCCTCTGTTTGCTTTACCGGTTCATCTATCTGAGGAATATCCGCTACCGCATCGGGAGTGAGCAGATTATCTGTGAGCATGGTGTGTTTCAGCGTAGCGTGAACTATATGGAACTGTACCGGGTTGTGGACTTTGCAGAGCATCAGACTCTGTTGCAACAGATTTGCGGACTGAAAAGCGTGACGATATTCTCCATGGACAGAAGCACACCGCGTTTGGAACTTACAGGCATGGCAAATAAGCGGGAGATCGTCTCACATATCCGTCAGCGAGTGGAAATCAATAAAAGAAGAAAGGGAGTTTATGAGATTACGAACAGATAATATACTGCTCATCCTGCTTGTCATGGTGTTTGCAGTACCGTCAGCCAACGCGCAGATCGTATCCGCCAATCCTTTGGAATGGATGGCATTGGCAGAGGGCAATGAAGCCATCAACGGTGAGATCGAGAAGGAAATCAAAGGGCAGACCAAGACGGCCATGCTGCAGAACACCATCGCCGCAGAGTTCACGAAGATACACGGCTGGGAGAAGAAATACAACAGTTATCTGAAAACCGCCAGCGGCTATGCCTCCTTCCTCAAAGCCTGCACCCATCTGTATGACGACGGTGTGAGAATCTTTGTCACCCTTGGCAAGCTCCGCAAGGCCATCGCAGACAATCCGCAGGGCATCGTTGCCACAATGAGCATGAACAACCTCTATATGGAAACAGCCACGGAACTGGTGTCGGTGTTCACCCTGCTGAAGGATGCCGTCGCCAAGGGCGGCAGGGAAAACATGCTGACAGGTGCGGACCGCAGCAAGACATTGTGGGCATTGAATGACAAGCTGGGTGCTTTCAGCAAGAAACTTCACAGGCTCTACCTCTCCATACGCTACTACACGATGACCGATGTGTGGAACCGCGTGACTGCAGGAATGATAGACCGCAGCAACGGGGAGATTGCCGTACAAGCCCTTGGACGCTGGCGCAGGGCCGGGCGGTTGACAGCCGGTTATTAACGATAAACGATTCATGCCGTAACCATGAGATATTATATTTCTTTTGTCATGATAATGTTGGTGTCATCCTTTGCGGGAGTACGGGCGCAGAACGATCCTACTCTTGCAGGGATGATTCTGCTATATACCAACAAGGCGGAAAAGGAGCTGAAGAACCAGGAGAAAGTGATGCTGCTACAGTCCACAGGCCATATCTGGACGAAGGAAGAGGTGGAAGCCACCACCGACCTGCAGCGGGAGTTCAACAACTATCTGGACTCCTTCCGCTCCATTGTATGCTATGCCGCACAGATATACGGTTTCTATCACGAGATAACACAGCTCACAGACAACATGGGCGGTCTTGTCAGACAGCTTGATGCCCATCCTGCCAACGGGCTTGCCGTAGCCCTGTCCACCAAGCGCAACAGGATATACCGTGAGCTGATCATGAACAGCATCGAGATTGTAAATGACATCCGCACAGTGTGTCTTTCCGGCAACAAGATGACCGAGAAGGAGCGCATGGAGATAGTCTTCGGCATCCGCCCCAAACTGAAGACGATGAACAGACAGCTGAAACGCCTGACCAGGGCGGTGAAATACACCACCATGGGCGACATCTGGCTGGAGATAGACGAAGGGGCACGTCCTGCCAAGGCCAATAAGGCAGAGATAGTGGCAGCGGCAAAGAGACGTTGGAAACAGGTAAGCAAAAATGTCAAGTGATGGAGCAGCGAGAGCTGAGCTTGTTCGAGCTATGCCGAGTCGTGACAGAAGAAGACGAAGTCAAACCATAAAATGAGAGAAAATGGGATTCTGGAGTTCACTATTAAAATATGGCGGTAAGGCTGCGCGGGGGACCGGGCACGTCCTCGGAACGACCAGCCGTACAGTGGGCAGTGCCGCACTGCACCCACAGCGCACCCTCACAGGCGCAGGAAGAGCCATGAAGACCGCAGCAGCAGGCGGTGCTGTAGGCTATGTCGCATGGGAGAAACTGACCACGGACAAGAGCGTGGCCCGCATTGTGGGCGATGCCGTCATCGGCGAGAGTGCCACCGACACCGTCGCGCAGACGGCGGATGATGTACGGGAACTGAAGGACAAGGCAGGGGAAGCCGTTGATGCGGTGAACAATGCCGCAAATAGCGTTGACAACAAGTTCAGCGGTATCAGCGATTTCTTCAGGAACATGTTCGGAGGAGGTGGCGGTGACATGATCGGCAATTTCTTCGGGAACATCGGCCGGGGCAACGTGTCGGGGCTGAGCATCGTGGGACTGGTGGCAGCCGCCTTCATGGTATTCGGGCGCTTCGGCTGGATGAGCAAGATAGCCGGTGCGCTGCTGGGCATGATGATTATCGGCAACAACTCCAGAGTGTCTCAGGCATTACCCAACGGCGGCACCTCTTCCAACGGTCAGTCCCTTACCGAAACGGAGTCACAAGGCAGAGGAATGAGAAGATAAGCAGAAAATACTATAAATTGAAAATTCATGAAATATACGGAACAGATGATACTGCGCTCACCGAGCGGCTATTGTATGCCTTTTGAGGAGCCTCAGAAACAAGACGTGCAGATGTCCCTGGGCTATGGAGAGCAGAGGCATCCTGCCACAGGGGAAACCTTCTTCCATCACGGTATCGACTTCAATGTGAACCACTACCTTTTGGCGGCCGTGGCATCAGGTACGGTGTCTGCCGTCGGGTCGGATGCCACGCACGGCATCTATCAGACCATCCGCTATGGCAAGTACGAGGTGACATACAGGCATCTCTCCAATGTCTTCGCCAACTTTTCCCAAAGCGTGAAAGCCGGACAGACCGTTGCCGTCAGCGGAGACCTGCTACATATGGAAGTGAGGTTCGACGGTGAGGAAATCAATCCTTTGGAGTTCCTCACCATGCTCTACGGCAATATCAAGGCATTGGAGCATAACGCAATGATAGGTGCGGACGGGAATGAGGCTTTGAACATGACCGTCCCGTCTCCCTACGACACAGACAGGCAGGAGATTGAGACCCTGATGCTCCGTTTCCTGCCCTCCTACTTTGAGGACCTGCAGCAGGGAGCATACAGTATTCCGGAGCATACCGAACAGTCATTACGCAACATCTTCTCCTTGGGTGCCGGCAAGCACTACTTCTACGAGACCATGCCGAGCATGTCCAATCCTCTGGGTATCGGTATGCGCAGTATGCCGTTGGCGGCCAAGGTGCAGAACCTGCTGATAGCCGACTTCCTCAACTACCTTGCCATGCGCCATCAGGTCTATCTGTCCACCATGGACGACGTTCTAAAAAAAAACTCCATGAGCAAGCCCTGAGTCATGACGGCATCATCGACCCGCTTGCGGATCTGGACGTGGACATCCAGAGCTTCGACATTCCGAGGATGGTAAGCGTCTATCCCGACCGTGCTGGAGTGCGGTGGTGGACGAAAGCCTGGTTCAACGGCAAGGAGGATGGAGAACCGTCCGTAGAGATAGATGAGCGTATGGCAGTGCAGTTCATCCACAATATGGTGAACAAGGATGAGTGGCTGGAGGAGCATTACCCCAGACAGATGGAAATCTACCACAATGCCATCGAGCAGACAGTAGAGCAGATATTGAAACAATATAATATATAAATATCTAAAATGTATGGCAGTTAAGAACAGTCAGCGGTTTGCAGAGATAGAGCGTCTTATGAGCGACTATTTCGGGTGTCACCTTGCCCCGGTTATGGGCAGGGTGCGGCAGGACCTGTCTCAAAAGCAGGCCGATGAGATGCGTGCCTATTCCAGCAGCGCGGCGGGCATCCTGCGCTCTATGGCAACAGCCGGAATGCCCGGCGATGACCCGTATGCCACGCTAAGAATCACAGGCGAATGGAACAGCAAGACCACCGAGGACTATCTGGCAATGTGCAGGAAATCCGTCATGGGCAACAAGGACATGCAGCGGGATCTTGCCGTGATGGCAGGGGAATGGCGCAAGGCCGTGGTGTCGGAGATTGGACGTGAGCGTTACGATACGCTCTCCAGACAGTTGGGATGTGATCTGGCATACGCATACATCGACCACCGCATGGAGCAACTGATGATTGACAGGATGGTGAAAGACCGTATGCCCAAATCCTCGGCCGACTATATCCTTCGCAAGGCGGCACAGACCAGCCTGTTCAGCCTGCCCTACGAACTGAACAAGTCACCGCTTGCCGCCGAGATAGAAGCAAGAGGAGAAGCGGCCTATAAGCCCTCACGGACGGAAAAAGCCGTAGGATGGACAGTGGGAGCTTCAGCCGATGCCGTAGCGATGGGAGGTGTCAGCTCATGGGCAACATTCGCAAAATTTGTGGGCATTGATGTGATGCTCAATGCCGGAACGGAACATCTGAGCAGGAAGGTCAGCGAGCGTGAGGTCAGCGTGGAGGATTGTATCAGCAAGGGTGTTTGGGGAACGGACAGCAATGTCTTTTCCGCTTTCCGGAAGGAGGCCCAAGGCATCAGAAAACACGAGAACAGTTATATCAAGACCACCAATGCCCTTCTCAAAAATAAGATTCCCACGCAAAATTATATGCTTATGAATTGGATGAAACAGCCCGAACAGACAAAGTTCCCGTGGAATAAGGGAACCTTCCTCGATCCCCATGCCGCCGATGCGGCACAGCGCAAGGGCAAATACAAGGATGTGCCCATGATTGTGGCACCAGGTAAGGAAGATGAATATCTGGATATAAAGGCACGGCAAGAAGCCGGAGTAAAGAATGAGAAAAAGGCGCAGGAAAAGCCACAGGACATACCGCAAGAAAGGCAGGAGCAGAATACAGGAACGTCCACACAACCGGAAGACTCCCCTGTGCAGACCAACGAAAGCGGTTGGGACGGGCTACTGCAGAGTTTCGGGTTGAATGGCTTTTCAGACATCGGCAAGAATCTTGGCTATGTGCTTGCCATGCTTCCCGATGTGCTTGTCGGGCTGTTCACAGGCAAGACAAAATCACTGAATTTGGATAACAGCCTGCTTCCGCTGGCCGCCATTGCCGCAGGAATATTCGTGAAGAACCCTATTCTCAAGATAATGCTGATGGGCATGGGCGGAGCCAACCTGCTGAACAAGACCGGGCATGAGGTGCTGGACAGAAAACAGCATGAAGGCATCGCTTCACCTGCCACAAATAATGCAAGCCACAACGTACAGTACCGCCAATATCCCGACGAGCCGCTCAACCCGCGTATCAGCACCCCTATGCTGCAAGGACGGTGCCTTGTCGCCAGTATAGACAATGTGCCCTGTACCATCCAGTTGCCCGACAGCGTAATTGGGGCCTACCAGTCTGGCGCATTGCCGTTGAACACCCTTGCCAATGCCATACTTGCGAAGAACGACCAGATGCGGCAGGTGGCAGCGGCACAATATGAGGAGAATGCCCGTGAGGCGGTTGCAAGACCAAGAGGAATACAATAATCAAAAGAATTAAGTATATATGAAAGACAAGACAGAACAGAACGAACAGCAGGAGCAGAATACCAAAGGCCAAATTGAGAAAAGGGCTACCGACAAGCAGGTGGAGTTGCTCAATGAGGCACTGACGACTGCCGTGGATGCAGGCGGCCATTGGCTGAACGCCAGCGGAAAATTGTACCCGAAGCTCTACCCGAAAGGCTTTGCGGTCAGTCCGTTCAATGCCGTTATCCTTGCCCTCGACTCCGATGCGAAAGGCTGCAAGACCAATCTCTTCACACTCTTCTCGGAAGCCAAGGCACGCGGAGAGAGTGTGAGGGAGCATGAGAAGGGCGTACCGTTCCTTTACTACAACTGGAACAAGTATGTGAACCGCAACAATCCGGACGATGTAATCTCCAGAGAGGCATATACGGAATTGCCGGAACAGGACAAACTACAGTACAAGGGAGTGAAGAACAGGGAGACCAGAATGCTTTTCAATATCGACCAGACGCTCCTGCCCATGTCCAACGAGACAGACTACAACATCGCATTGAGAAAGAACGGCAATATCGAGGAGCGTGGCTATGGTTCCAAGGAGGACAAACAGCTGCACGGCCATGTCAACGCATTTCTTCAGAAGATGAAGGACAACCTTGTCGCTGTACGGCAGGACGGTACGGGAGTCGCCCATTATGACACGGAGAAGGACGTTATCTACCTGCCACGTCAGCGTGACTTCGAGCATTACAACGACTATGTACAGGAGATGATGCGCCAGCTGGTGTCCGCTACCGGCCATCAGCAGCGCCTGGCACGTGAGGGTATGGTCATGAAGAACGGAGTGGCTCCGTCGGAGGATGCCGTCAGAAAGGAGCGTCTCATAACCGAAATCGCCTCCGGGGTGAAGATGCTGGAACTGGGATTGCCCGCACGTCTGTCAAAGGACAGTCTCGGCATGGTGGACTATTGGACGAGGGAACTCAAGGAAGACCCTCGCCTGATTGATGCCGTAGAGAGTGAGGTGAACGGTGCGCTGAATGTGCTGAAGAAAGCGGAACAGGATGAGAAGGTGGAGTATGCCACCAACCAGAATCAAAGGGAGACTGCACGGATACAGGAACAGATGCCCGGACACTTCTTTGTGTCGGACGAGATCAGACAGCATCCCAGCGAGGAACGGAGAACTGTGGTCATCGTAAGGGATGCAGAAGGCAAGGCCGCAGACGTGGTATTGCCACAAGGGGCTTCGCTGGAGGTGAACAACGAGATAAAGGGCATGAACAAACAACGTTTCACCAGTGCCCTGCAGAAGGAAGGCTATGACACCGTGCGTTTCTACAATCCCGACGGAGCATTGGGTTTCCGTCCGGACGACAGCTATTTCGCCGACAAGAAGATAACCGTGTCACGACTGAGAAACTGGTCGATAGAGGATCTGTCCTCCCTGGATGCCACAGAAGCTGTGAGCCACAGCAGGGACATCGGCTTTGACAGCGTGCAGATGGTGAAGGACGACAAGGAACGGTGGGCACTGTACATCAAGCCGGAGGGCAGGGACGGCTTTGCCGTCTATCCCGACAAGGGTGACCTCAACCAGTTCTTCACCACCTTGAAGCAGTCGATGGACAATATCGAGAACGTGCGTGTGGAGCTGGCGCAGAAATACTATGCCATGGCAGAGGCAAAACCCGATATGAAGGTTGACATCTTCGGCGCCACGGACAAGGAGGTTGACCTGAACCGTATTCAGCGTGTCGCCGTGTTCCGTGCCAAGTCTGGAGCCTGCCTGTGCGCAGCCACCATCGACGGCAGGAAGATGCAGCCGAGAAGCGTCAGCCCCTCCCAATGGCAGCGTCTGTGGGTGGCTCCAGACAGGGAATCCTACAAGCAAAATCTTGCAGCCTCGCTGTTTGCCGATGTATTGCAAAAGGACAATGCCGTAGAACAGACCCGGCAGGAAAAGCAGGAGGAGGCGACAGAGAACAGACAGGCGGAGACGGCTACTGTCGGGAAGCATGAAGAACAGATGCAGGAGGGTCTGCATGAGGACAGTCAGGCTGAGGAAAAGGAGAAGAGCAGGAAAAAGGAAGAGGCGGATAAAGAGCAGAAGGAACAGGAAGAGAAGAAAGAGGAAAAGGCAGTAAAAGCCGCTGTCTCACCTCTCGTCAGGCAGTATCTTGACCTGAAGAGAAAACATCCTGACGCAGTCCTTCTTTTCCGTTGCGGCGATTTCTACGAGACCTATAAGGAGGATGCAGTCAAGGCATCCAATATTCTCGGCATCACCCTGACGAAGAGTACAAGCCGCAAGGATGACGAGGGCAAGCCGCTTGCAATGGCTGGCTTTCCTTATCATGCATTGGATACATACCTTCCCAAATTGATTAGGGCCGGTGAACGTGTCGCCATCTGTGACCAGCTGGAGGATCCGAGACAAAAGACCTTGGCTAAGAGAGGTGCCGGTGAAACGGTCTCGCCTGTGAACAAGGCAGAAAATGCCGTTTCATCTGAGAATAAGACAGAAGAACAACATTCAGGACTGAGGAGATAGACGTATGGGAAAGAACGCTGAGTATGCCGCACAATATGCGGAGGAGGCCAAGGAGCAGATGCGGAGGTATGGCATACCCGCCTCCGTCATCCTTGCACAGGGAATACTGGAGAGCAGCAACGGCCAGAGCGAGCTGTCACGCAACTGCAACAACCATTTCGGTATCAAGGCAACCGCGTCATGGCTGAAAAACGGCGGCGAGTATGCGCTTTATACCGATGACAAGCCTAACGAGAAGTTCTGCAAGTATAGGACTGTGGGCGACAGTTATGAGCATCATTCTCAATTTCTGAAGAACAACAGCCGGTATGCCCGGTGCTTTGATCTTTCCCCTGATGATTACAGGGGATGGACACGGGGCATAGAGAAAGCGGGATATGCCACGGGCGGCGGTTATGCGGCGAGTCTGCAACGCATCATCGAGGCCAACGGACTGGACCGTTATGACAAGGAGGTGATGCTGGAGATGAAGGCCGAGGGACGGACGTTTGGAGTGGATGGCAATCCCCGTGGGGAGACACCCGCGTCTGACGTATCGCAGTCCGTTGAGTATTCATTTCCCGTAAAGCGGGAGGAGTTTCTCTTTGTCACCTCCCCTTTCGGCTATCGTCAGGACCCGATGGACACGTCCAGGCAGCAGATGCACAAAGGCATTGACATAAAGACAAGCCATGATGCGGTGCTGGCTACGGAAAACGGCGGCAAGGTAGTGGCGGTAAACCATAATGCCAACACGGCTGGCGGCAAGTCCGTAACAGTGGAATACACACGTGAGGACGGCGGTAAGGTGCAATGCTCATACCTGCATCTGTCCGACATATCCGCAAAGGTCGGAGATACCGTCAATGCCGGACAGAAGTTGGGCGTTTCGGGGAATACCGGCACACGGACTACAGGCGAGCACCTGCATTTTGGTGTAAAGGCTGTTGCCGATGACGGAACGAGACGTGACATGGATCCTGCCGCTTATCTGGCAGAGATAGGCCAAAAGGGCAACATCAAGCTTCAGGCATTGCACAATGGCAACGATTTGCTGGCGAAATACAAGAGCGATATGCCGCAAGAACAGAATACTTCATCTGAGGGCTGGATGAAGAAGCTGCTTTCTTCTGAAGACAGCGGTGTGGGCATATCTGGCACCAATGACCCGATACTGGATATGGCGATGACGACTTTCATGTCGCTGATGATGCTGGCGGCACAGATAGACAGCCGGGACGAGGAACGGCAAAAGGGACTTATTTCAGCGATGGCTGCCGGCAGAACGGTGGATTTGACTCCGCTCATTCCGGGCATGAGACAATGCGCCCTGTCTGTGGGTGAGAATGGCAGGACTATCCTTCAGGCAGACAATGGCACAGTGAGAATAAACCGTGAGCTGACATCCTCGGAGATGAACCGCTTGGCATTGGTGCTGGGGCAGGAGAACTTGCCGGAGGAAAGCAGGCGAATGAAAATTGCGGGGATGGTGACAGGCATCATCGCCACACAGCAGGCCTCGCAGAACTTCGAGCAAGGGATGGAGGCTGAGAGCCAACAACAAAATCTACAACGTAAATGAAAAGAATCTTGAACGGCATTGGCAAGGTTGCATTTGTACTTGCCTTAGTAACGGGACATTATTTGTTCTGGCGGTGGGCGGTTGGTGAGACATTCTCCATTGTCTATACGGCCATACAGATACTGATTGCCTTATGGGTAATTTACGAACTGATACGTGCCCCTGTAATTGATGACTGAAAGGGATAGACATTGCAGGTACATTGGCTTCGCAGATGTTTTCTCGCCATGGCAATGATTGAACAGGTTCATCATTGCTCGTCCGGCTTAACGGAAACATTCCACTTGGACACTGGAAATTATAACCCAAAACGTATCAAGCAATGATTAAATGTAATGTAACAGTATGCGGAACGGTCAGCAAGACAGCGACCTGCCGCACGAACAAGGAAGGCAAGCCGTTCGTGAGCTTTGCCGTGAATGTGGTGATTCCTGCAAAGAACGGGATAAACAAGACAGTCGAGGTGTCGGTCATCAAGGACGGGACACTGACGGAAATGGGCGGCTGTAATGTGGGCAGCCGTATTGAGGTTACGGGAGTGCTCACACCAAGGAAACGCGGTGATGCCATGTACTTCAACCTGTCGGCCGACAACATCAATGACAATCCTGCCGAGGTACAGGACTGTATCAAGGGGGATATGGAGTTCCGTGGCAAGACCGGCAAAAACATCGTGGAGAAGCAGGACAAGAATGGAGTGCCGTTCATCAAGTTCTCCGGTTTCTCTGCCGAGAAGGTACAGGATGGCTTTGAGTACATCTGGGTCAGCTTCTTCCTGTTTGACGGCAAGCGTGAGGAATGGCTGCAGCCGGGTGTGAAGGCAAGCATCAAGGGTGCCTTGTCTCTTTCCGTGTTCAATGACAAGCTGGACTTCTCCTGCCGTATCTCAGAGATGAGCGAGTATGTGCCACAACCGAACGAGCAGCGAGAGCAGAGAGGAGCAGGCTCCGTCTATGCCGAGTCGCAAGGGAGGAAGACCGAAGGTCAAACATATAACGGATGACTCTGATGGGAAAGTCATATACAAAAGACGGTCCGAGTGCCGAGGATAAGGCACTCGACCTTTTTTCAGAGCTGATGGTTGAGCGCATTCAGTCATTGTCAGGGAAAGACAGTTGGAAAAAGCCATGGTTTACTGACGGTGCGCTACAGTGGCCAAAGAACTTAAACGGACGTGAGTACAACGGTCAAAACGCCCTTATGTTGCTCCTGCATTGTGAGAAGGAAGGCTATAAGATACCGCGCTTCTGCACGTTTGACTGCATACAGCGGATGAACTGCAAGGACAGCAAAGGCGAGGAAGAAAAACCTCGTGTGTCCGTGTTGAAGGGTGAGCATTCTTTCCCCGTGATGCTTACCACATTCACTTGCGTACACAAAGAGACAAAAGAGCGTATCAAATGGGATGACTATAAGCGCCTTTCTCAGGATGAGCAGGAAAAATACAATGTATATCCCAAGATGCAGGTCTTCCGGGTTTTTAATATTCAACAGACCAATCTGAAAGAAGCCCGCCCCGAACTGTGGCAGAAGCTGGAGCAGGAATATTCAAAGCCTATTGCAGAAAAAGGAGAGCAGTATGCCTTTGAGCCTGTTGACAGGATGATTACAGACAACCGCTGGATTTGTCCTATCAAGCCTACATACGGCGATTCCGCATACTATTCTATCAGTAAGAATGAAATCGTGGTTCCCGAAAAACCGCAGTTCAGGGATGGCGAGTCATTCTATGGGACAGCCTTTCATGAAATGGCACACTCAACCGGTGCGGAAGGGCAGCTGAACAGAATAAATCCGTCTGCTTTCGGTTCTGCCGAGTATGCCCGTGAGGAACTTGTCGCCGAACTGACCGCTGCACTGACGGCACAGCGATACGGCATGACGAAGAACTTGAAAGATGACTCGGCTGCCTATCTCAAGTCATGGCTGGACTCCCTGAAAGAATCGCCGCAGTTTATCAAGACCACGCTGCTTGACGTAAAGAAAGCCGCCTCAATGCTTACGCAGCATATCGACAAGATGGCTGTGGAGATTGAGAACGAGAAAACTGCAAAGCAGGAAAACGGGCAATGGGAAAGCTATCTGTCCATAGAAGACGGAGGATACACAATGATGCCCTATAATGGTTCTGCTGTATATATCCAACATCACGAGAAAGAAGATACACTAAAGGTGGCTGTACCGACGAGTAACGGTCTGGAAGTCAAACTCACGGTTCCTCACGACCATAGCAAAGACCTTGACAGCAATTATCAGGAGGCATTTGCCCGATACAAGAGCCAGAGTCATACAGATGCTTCACAATCGAAAGAAAAGACCTATTATGCGTCCGTAGCTTACCTGCAATCTGCCGATGATACAAATAAGTTCGACGAGTTGAAAGAAAAAGGCGACGGGAAAGGTATTTTGGCTCTCGCCAGGGAATACTATGACGGTAACGGCATGGATGAGGAGCAGACTTATAAGTCCGCCTGCAAAGAAAGAGGTGATTTTCTTCTAACGGAGGATAATGAGTTTGTCGTTGTTTTTAACGGGATTATCAGCGGCACATACGAAATATACCTGAAGCATACGGAACAGGAGGTCCGTGACCATATCATACGTTATGGCATCGGACGTGCCAGTGAAGATGTAAAAGAGGTGGCAAGGGAAATGGTCGCTGAGGAATTTTCAGAAATGGAACGGCGCAAACTCCCGGTGTTCCAAATGCCGGACGGCGGTCTTCTGAACCTGCAATACGACAAGGTGAGGGACAATCTGGATGTCGGCACGGTGATGAATGCCGGATTTTCTGTCAGGCACTCCTTTCAGTACGACCATGACAATTCGCTGGACATGAATATACAAGAGGTGTACAGGCAACTGTTAGAAATGCCGAAGTACCGACAAAAGAATGAAGAACTGGAAGAACACGTCGCTAAATCAGCTTTCCGCAGGTAAAGACAGAATCATTGTAAATACTGTCCGTAGGTTGTACTCATAATAGTATGCACTAACAATTTTCAGCCGCAGGGAGTCTTTTTCTCCCTGCGGCTGAACCGTTCTGTCCCTTTTGGCAATCCTTATATCATTAGTGAAATCTTCATTTCCAGATTATATTCCAATAATGGAAAGTGGATGTAAAGGGAATTGCCTAAATCACTATTAGTTTTGTATTTTCATACTTGTATCAGTTATGAAAACTCTGTTTCAAGTACGTTTAGTAATTCATATATCTTCACTTCTGCATCCTCCATATCAGAAACAATATCTTTGATATGATAGGGAGCACCGCATTTGCCGTGTCCGTCATCGCCTATCCAAAGCGAAGCCTCATAATCCGGGTCAAAGTCTGTAAAATATTGTTTGATGTCGGCAATAAGCGTTTCAATCTCTTCATCGGACATTTCGGCATAGAAATTGAAGTCCTGCCCATGCTTGGTATTGCATTGAAATTCAAACAGGAAATTGGATTCGTTTTTATCCTCCACATTTACACTCCAGCCATTGCTGTGAGCTATGTCTGTCACTTTCTGTATCTTTTCTTTGATGTTCATAGTCTTGGGGATGATGTGGGGAAACATTTTACGTCTCCCCACAGATTGATTTAGTCTGTTATCTCAAAATAATATTCCTGCTCTTCGTCTGACCATTCGGTAGTTATTGCATCCGCTTCTCTCCAAAGGCGTTCATAAAGTGCCGCCCTTTGATTGTCACTCTCATGCCAATGCCATATCTTATGGTTGAGGACAAGGCATAATTCTGTCCAATACTTATAGTTGTCTCTCCACTCGGACTTTACTCTCTGATAGGTATTTTCAATGGCTCTGTCCCCGAATTTCTCGGCAATGGAGAAATCCTGCCAAAAGGTGGTTATAGGCTTATAGCCGCAGAACTCCGTGATGTTCCATTTTGGGGTGATGATTCGTAATGCTTCCATGTTCATTATTGTTTTTGGTTCTCATGATATGTTTCGGACAGACGGTAAAGACCGTTTTCTGCCAAATGGTCTATGGCTTCCGCCGCCAAACGGCAAGCCCATTCGTTGCGCTGGTCATATTTGCCCCTGTGCCAGTTCTCCGCCAGCTGCTCCATAAAGAAAAACATCAGTTTTGCTTTTTCGTTAACGAGATAGCGGTGGTCGTCAGCCAGTGCCCTGCCTGCATTTCGTGGCGAAGCCATCTTGCCGTTCACATACTCTGAGAAATCTTCCACAAAGTGCCTGTCATTCTCTGTTAATTGATGGTTGTATTCCATTTCCATTGATTTTAATTGTTTATAATTGAGTTATCTTTCTTGCTATTGGTTGTTGTCAAACTCGTATTCTTCCCGATTGTCATATCCGCTGAACACAACCCGGAATGTCTCAAAGTCCTGCTTGCCTGCCAGTCTGACCGTATCGCCAGTTCCTATGTAATACGGGGCGGTAATTGTTCTTATGGGCGCGCCACGCAACACGCTGTCTGCCAATGTATATACGGTGTCAGGCCTTTCGGACATAATATATCCCAATGCGTATTCATTGAAAACCACCAATTTGATTTTGTCCATGTCTCTATCGTTTTTGAATTATTTTTCTTTTCCCTTTGCTTGAAGCCTTCCGACTTCACCACCGGGATATGTTTTATGTGCAGTCAAGACTGCGGTACAGGGGAGATAAGGCAAGTAAACAAACATGGAGTTAATGAAATACCACTAATGGTACATTCGTGGAAAGCTGTCGTTAAGTCCACTGAATTGTTAGCGCAAGCGGTACTTGACATTCTCACCCGGCAGTAACTTTGCACAATAAAACAATGCCATGTGGCGTAATGGTCGGTATCAAGGGAGAATGCTTCTGACAGTATAACAGGAAAAGCCATAACGTCAAAATACAGGCCTCACTAAAACAGTCCTCTGACAATGTCAGTATATAGGGAAGATACATGAGTGTTAAAAGAGAGTTTGGCTACGGTTATCGGCGAGTTGTCGTAGCCACGCATAAAAGCCACCTGTTACAATGCCTGTTGTAACAAGTGACTATTGAAAGGAACAAAAACAGGTTATGCTGTCATACGCTTGCGGATTTGCCGTGCGTTTTTCTGTACAAGTCGGATGATGCGGTCGTGATACTCCGTGCTTTGGTTGCAGAGCCCTCTTGACTGCAGTACCTTGAACGTGTCAAGGCTCAACTCTACGGTCTCGATGCGCCTGTTGCCTATTCTTGCGGAAAATACCAGTGAGTGCGGTCTCAGATAGTATTCGCATTGCCCAACACAATGATGCAGGGCATTTCCTTCCTGATAATATTCGTCCACGTTCTCCAGCACGCTGATGACGATAAGTCCGTCCGTGAATGTCAGTCCGAAGAACTTGCCTTTCAACTCTCGGAAACGCTTTTCGTTTTTCCTTGCCTTTTTCCGTTGCTCCTCACGCTTCTCCCTCTCTCGGATAGCCATTACACGCTCTTGATAGCGGTCGTGCTCGGTTGCCAAGTCGGAGGGGCAGACATAATGAGCATTGTGAATGTCCTTGCCGCACCTTTCAAGTGAGCGGATATAATCCACCCAAAGCGAGATGTCAGAAATATGGTAGTCGTTGCGCAGGGCTATCTTATATGTGTTCCAATACATATCAAAGTCTCTCTGATGTTGCAGAAAATATTTCAAATCCGTCTTTCTGCCTGCCTTGAACATCGTCTCTACCCTGCTGTCGGTCAACAGGGCTTCAATAAGCCGTGTCGGTTCAAAACCTGCCAGTGAGCCTTTCATGCCGTTACGCTTCAGTTTTGGGGTGACTGAATAATAAGGATAAACATAACAGTCGGCAATATGTCTGTAAACATGGTTGTCTCTCCGCAGTTCCAAGCGTCCGTCCATGACAAAAGAGTCCATATAATATCCGAGAGTACGTCTTAATGCCGTTACCTCTGTCTTGCCGTTATCGTCAATCCAATAGCGGGCTACTTCCATGGAATAGCTGTCGGATTTTCTGCCCTTGTGGAAATTTGCGGTCAAAAGAAACACACGCTGTACCTGCAATCCGTCTTGTGTGGTAAGAGTGGAATAATACTCTTTCTCCCTATATGTTCTTCGGTTTGTGTCCTTTATCTCCAATCTTGCACCACAATGAGGACAGCGGCACTCCTTCTTGCCGTTCTCATTCCACTTGTGTCCGCAGTCCATGCACGTTGTTCCTCTGCTTTTTGTACGGAACGCATAATGGCTGACGCAGTGACGGAATGCCCATGACTCCTGTTTCTCTGTCGGTGGCAGTAACCGCTCATTGGCAGCTACCACCTTATGCTGTAATCTCGTTCTTGCTTTCATTATTCAAAGTCAAATAGTGATGGTTGTGATATTTCTTGTTTTACCGCTTTCGGTGTCGGTTTCGGTCTGCTGTTACGCTGTTGGATTTTACGCAGTTCTTCCTCCTGATACGCTTTTATCGCCCTTTCCCTCGCTTCGGCTTTCTCCTGTTCGGAAAGTTCCACTCTGTGGTTGACAATCACTCCGCAGTTTTCCAACTTGCCAACCTCGATGTTGTCTTCATCATAGTAGTGTGTCGCAAGGGAATAAACCTCGTCATCGGTCATACCGCAACCGCCCTCTTTGGCAATGGCTTTTGCTTGGGTGAGAATGAATGTGACGCAATCGTCCAATTTCTTGTTTTCTTTGGCATACGATACCGCAAAGAGTTCGTCAGTCTTGGCTCTCTCGTCCAGATAAGCCTTAATAGCCTGTTTGAAATGTTCTGTTCCTGTCATAATTGTTACTTTATTTGATGTTTGAATGTTAAGTTTTATTTTTCTTCCCTCTTTTTGAAGCCTTTTGGCTCCTCTTGTCGGGAACTGATTTTTCGTGCATCAAAAGACTGCACAACAAGGGTGATAAGGCAAGGAAACAGGCATGGGATTTAATGAAATACCACTAATGGCACATTGGCTTCGCCCATATCCGTCACGACTCGGCAAAGCCCGAACAAGTTCGGCTATGCCCTCGCTGCTCCGTCCATTCGTGGAAAGCTGTTGTTAAATCCGGCACCTGTTAGCAGGGCGGTACTTGACATTATCGCCCAAGCAGTAACTTTGCAAAGAAAAATGGATGCCGACAAGCGGACTATAAAGATGTCTTTTATAATTGAAAATATCGGT
Source organism: uncultured Prevotella sp. (assembly GCF_900549175.1). Classification (GTDB taxonomy): domain Bacteria; phylum Bacteroidota; class Bacteroidia; order Bacteroidales; family Bacteroidaceae; genus Prevotella. Next base: position 42,967 of record NZ_URNN01000001.1, read on the forward strand.
ATTAAAACAGGTTAATTTCATACTTGTTCAATACAAGACTACTACAAGCAGAAATAAGAAGGACCTATCCGTCACGGACAAGTCCTTCTGTTTTGTTTTATCGATGAAAAAAAGTATTAATGCTCTTGCTTGTTGCTTTTCTGTTTTCTCTGATTATTGCTTGAAATACAACATTATTCTGGTATGGCGGTTCGCCTCATTCGGAGAGTAATCGTCAATACCTCCGTCATAACCTTTGATGACAGTGCCGTCCCCCATGCCACGTTTTATCAGTTCCGATGCTATATAATCGGCACGGGAACGGCTGAGATTGTCATTTATAGCCTCATTGCCTGTAGCACTGTCAGCAGCACCGACGACTTTCGCTGTTAAGCCATATTTCTTGGCGATGCGTGCCACTTCATCAAGGTTGACAAGCTGGGATTTGTTCAGCAGCCGGTCAGACCCCAGTTCAAAGAAGAAATAGACAGGCGCACCGATGCAAGCCTTTCCTGCCTGAATAAGCGACAGATAATTCCCGTCTGATTCCTCGATACCGCTGCCACATTCTTCTGTATAAGAGGCGGATTCCATGACTTTGGGATTTTGCTTGTCACTGTTTCTGCCTCTCATCCTCTCACGGAGGGAGTTAAGGCCGCTGTAATCGTTGCGCGGATATCCGTTGGCGGCTATGGAAGCGGCATCGTCCGAGAACAGGTAGTTGTATTTGTCCAAAAGTCCCTCGATGGCAAGTATCTTGCGCAGCTGCTCCAATGTCTGACGGTCCCGCTCGTGCTGTGCATGATAGAGATAGTTCTTGTCGGACAATGATGTGGCATAAGCCGACAACCATTCGTTCTGAGCAATGTAGGGACGTGCGTCAACGGCACGCTTCCATCCCGACTTGCCGATGTGGACAGACAGACCGAGGGATGCTGACAACAGATGGTCTCCGAGGCGGTGCGCATTGCCATAACCGTCAAAGTCCTGCATGGTAGTCATGTTGCCAATCTCTGCCGTGACAGCGATGCGCCGGGATAGATGATACTGCCCCTGTATGCCGTAGGAAATGGCAAAGGGCTTATGCCCGTTGTCCTTGTTGTGCAGCATACCGATACCGATGTAAGGAATGACGCTCCATCGGGCAAAGGAGTGGACATCGTCCTCATAGAGATTGCCCAGGACATTCCACATAAAGTCTGCACGGAGGTACTGATAGTCCTGCGACTGGTTGTCGCAGTCGTTGAACTGGATACCTCCATAGTTAATACGTCCCCCGACAGAGGGTGTGAACCATTTGCCGAGTGACACGGAGAATGTCAGTTTCATGCGGCCGAAAAGGTCATTGCATCCGAGTGGAGTGCCGAGGAATACAGTCGTGCCCCCTGCCGCTTGTATGAACCAGTTGTCTGTCCAAGGTGAAGCGACCAATGTCCCTTTCATATAAGTGGGTTTAAGCGGACGCAGCATCTCGTCTGCCGCAAGCCTGCGTACAATAGTGGTGGTGTCCGCCATGTGGTGACAGTCTTTAGCCTGCGTGCCTAATGACAGGGCGAAGCCAAGGGATAGGAAAAATATTTTTCTCATGTTGTTCATTTTAATCTGGTGAATACTATAACAGGTGATATGGGAAGTGCCGCTTACCGTTTCTTCTTTTTGCCGGAAGAGGGGCACATCATGCGTGCTGCTTTCATCATACAGCGGCGAGCCCACGCACGTTCATCCTCGTCATCGTCATGTCCCCATTTGAGGTCGGACGAGCTGCCTCCGCCGCCATGCCCTTCGGCAAAGGTGGTGGCATCATCGACATAGCCGAGGAAAAGAAGCGTGGCACAGTACATCACCTCCGTGCCATTCTCCGCAAAGGCCTGCAGCAGTGAACCGTCAAACAAGTTCTTCCCCTCGTCGGAGAGTTGTGCCGCACGTTCAGAGAACTCGCTGACCATGTTTTCCAAGAGGACATTCCTTAGCAGGCTGTCCGCACCCTTCTGGATAGTGCCGGAGTATTTGTATGCCTCCTGCCGCAATCCTTCCGTGCGTTCCTGTATGGCGGTCATCTCCTCACGCAGAGCGTCGAGCTTGCGGTCAGCCTCGGAGAGTTTCTCCTGCTTGTCGTCCAGTTTCGTTTGGATAGAGGAAAGTTCCTTCTCCAGTTGGTGGACTTGCCGACGGAGTGCGTCGGGATTGGCATGTCCGGCAAGGATTTGCCTGTGCAGTTCGGCAAGTGCCGCCTCCTTCTCCGCTTTCTCCTGCAAGAGGTTGCCCACCATAGAGGTGAGACCTTTTACTCTCCGCTCTGCCAGACGGATGTCCGACTGGAGCGATACGAGTGTCCGCTGATGTGCGGTGATAGTCTGCTCAATGGTAGTACACTGCTCTGACAGCTGGCGGCGGTATTCTTCGGTGGTGCGGTGGCGTGCGCCAGTCTCTGATACGGAAGTGCCACGCTCCATGCCCCAACGCCTGTTGACCTCCGCGAACTCGCTGTGCAGGTTTTTCATCCTGGCAGAAAACTCGTATTTGTCCTTGCCGGCAAATATCTGCTTGTACGCAAACTTGCCATCCTTGATTGGCAAGAGGGTGCAGTGAACGTGCGGATTGGTTTCGTCCAAGTGTACAATGAAAGCGACGACATTCTCCTCTCCGTATTTGTCCGCAACAAAGCGGTAAACATCCTTTGCCCAATCCTCAATATCCTTACAACGGTGAAGATGTGAATTGTCCGCTCCATGAGTCAGATCCACCTTCTGATTGCCGAATGCAAGTTCTGTCATTCGTTCACGGGAGCCGCCGAAGATGAAATTGGCCACAGTGCGGAAGCGTGGCTCTTCCAGTCCTTCGTTTGGGTCTTTGATACCACGGTCCCGCAGAATCTCCGCCATGCGTTCCGGGATGCTGCGGCTCTTGTCAACGGGACAGACCTTGCCGTTACGAATCTCGAAGTTGAGCCGTTCACGGCTGCGGTCGTAGTTGCCCTGCGCCACTGCCGATTGCCAGCCCTTTTCCGTCCAGCGGCGCTGGTGCTCGTTGCTCTGTGCGGTGGTGATTCCCTTTGACGGGCGGAAATCCATTACCTGTTTTGCTGATGCCATATCCTTTAATCTTTTTATGTACACAATTCTTCTATCCCCAGCTTGCTGCTTGTTCGGACAGCCTCCCGATGGTCGGAGACCACAAGGGGTATTAGGCTACCTGACTCCCCTCATTTCCGACCACCGGGCAAGCCCGATTGTTTTACAGCAATGGCAGTCGTGTCAGACACGGTGCCGGTGGAAAAGAAAAAGTATTGTACGGTGGATATTAGAGGTTGGAACTCTCTTTAGACAGTACGGGAACCTCTCTGTTGGCTATAACAGCAAGGAACGGCCTGCAAAGCGACTGGAACTGCGACTTGACGGCTGCGCTTTCCTGCAGCAAGGCAGGTGAACTGCCATCTAAAGCCAACTCGGAGATTGCCTTTGCCGCCTCTATGAACGAGAGCCAGTCGCCTCCCAGGTCTTTATAAAAGAAGGGAAGAAGAGAGGTAGCTTTGGATTGTTCCGCACCTTGTCCGAGAACCTGATGGAAGGTCGTTTCGATGACAGCGGACAGTGCGGTCATGCAAAAGGCACGCTCAACAGATTCGGGAATACTGCCTCCACATGGCATTTTGCCGGGTGCATTGCCATTATCTCTATTAGCCAAGATTGCGGCAATGTCTTCCGTGGCTTGCTCATAGAGATTCTCACATCCCGAGGCACAGGCGGAAGCGGACAAATTGCCGTTTCGCCATCCGTCCAATGCGGTACGCATCTTATGACGGAACTCAGCCATGGCGGTGTCAATCGGAGAAGCGACAGGAGTTTCAGCCAATGAAGGTATGGTGATTATTTGGCTCTTCGTAAGACGGGTGACAGCTATCTGCCCCATCTTCTCCAGCTGTTCGATAAATGTGCGGACAGTGGCACGGTGCCAATGCCAGCACTCGGCAAGCTCGGTAATGGTGATGACGAACTGTCCGTCCGACAAGGTGAACTCCTGTCTGCACAAGTCCTTGGGGATATACTGTACGGAAGCCTTGTCCACAAGGTCGAGATAGGCTTCAAGTTTTGACTGCCGTACCCCGGACCGCTCTTTTAGGAACTCCAGCAGTGCCATCTGTTCGGACATCCTGCCGGAACACGTTCTATTTTTCTGTTTCTTCATTTTGGGTAATCTGTTTGGTGAATACTATTTCTATTGCCGAGGTTCATTGTACAACAGCACCGGCACGATACAGGTGATACTTAATAGTAATATTCGACGAGTATGTCCTTGTCCTCTACGAGCACCTTGCGGTCATTCCTGTTGTCCCACAGTGACAGGATGGAACGTGAGGGATAGAACAATGCCGACAATAGGACAAAGGACACGGTGACCGCCAGCGTGAACAGATAGGGAGTGAAAGCAAACACCACAGCCGACAGTGCGACGGTAAAGAAGCATCTGCGGTCATCATGCAGGCGGTGAAGCCACTTGTCCACATCCATGAACACATAGAATATGGTAAAGGCTATGGTGGAGCCTACGACACCGGCATCATTATAGTGTACACACAGATGGAGGAAGTGGAATACATACAAAAGGATAAGGAGTACCTGACGGTATAGCTTCCTTGCTGCCACAAGCGCGGTCATACGCAGATAGAACTTTGTCATGAAGTTCTTGTGATTTCTGTACAGAAACAACGGCACGAGAAAGAATGCCGACATCATGATGATAAACAGTATTTTACTTGTCATAATATGTATAGCATGTATATAATGGTAATGGGCTGAGGTCGGGAGTGACGACACCGTGTGTGGCGGTTGATATGATGCGCTCCACATCCTCCAATGCCAGTTCTCCCTTGGTCACTCTCTGACGGAATGCTTCATCCGCCCGCCGAAGGCTCTTTATTGCCTGCTCCATGTCGTACTCGGCTATCTGCCACACCTGCCCTCTCATATAAGGAAAGTGATGGTGCACGGCCTTGACCACAAGCACACGGCACAGGATGTCGGTCATTCTGCCGTTCTTGATGACCGTGTGCTTCTGGACAGTGTTTATGCTGACAATCTCCAGCCAGGTACGGTGACGGTCGAGAAGATGGATAATCTTCATGTACAGTGATTCCTTCATTGTTTTGTCAGGAGATTGTGGTGACACGGACATCGTAAATGTGATTGGTACGACACATCATTACAACATATAACAGGACTGTCATAAAACGGATAAGACAATCAGATGAAGTCAAGCAGGACCTCCTCCTTTGGCTTCATGTACTTAAAAAATCCGTTTTTGCAGTGCAGGTCAAGATCAAGACAGACATCGGCCGACATGTATTCCAGCGACTCATAAACAGTCACTTTTATCTGGCAGACTGAGCCCCGCTCATTGGTGGCGGCATTGACCTTGAACATCCGTCCGAAGGCAGGATTGGAATAGGCACAGCAACTGTGTCCGAAGTCGGTCTGACGGCTTGGGATGTGGTGATAGAGGATTATCATCTCCATCTCGTCTTCGAGGATGTCCATCACATCCTCTATCGGGCAGGGATTGTTCAATGTGAATGTCAGGAGCACATAGTCGTCATACCTTACAGGTTTCTCCATCCTGCGTTTGTCCAGCAGTTCCGGCAACTGCAACGGCACGACGGCAAGGAAGTCATCGCAAAACTGTTCTAACATAGTCGTATTCTTTGTTGGGGTGTTTATAATCGTGTGATGTAAATCTTCATCATGAGCATGGGCAAATCTGCTGTCCGCTTTTTATCCATGTGAAGTTGTCTGGCCAGATTGTCCGTCTCTTTCGGGAGGGCATCGGCTAACTTGTAGTAGTCACTCTTATCCTTTTCCGAGAGGACGCTTACCGAGAGGTCGTCCATGGACATGAACGGCTGAATCATCATCAGCAGGTAGGCATGTAAGATCTTCTCGGATTTCACTTTGCCGCTTTTCAAATCTCTGACAGCCGCTTGTGCATTGCGGAGCAGGCGGAGATTTGTGCGCATGGCGAGGTAAATCATAGCGTCTTTATGGGACAGCTCCTTGCGGTCGGCGGCACGGAGTATCTGTACACAGCACTGTTCGGTATTCCTTGTTATGTCGGCAATGTTGCTGTCGGCAAAATCCGGCAGGTATTGCAGGAATTCCTTAAAGTGACGATGCTCCTCCATGATGAAGGCACGCAGGTCTTCCTTGCCGTGGATGCCTTTCTTCACGGCTTTCTGCAAGAACAGCTGATAACGCTTCAGCACAGCCTGTTTCCCACCTTTATTATATACAGGCAGGCTGTCCAGAGACGCAAAGAACGGCTGTGCCTCTTTCATGGCTTGATGAAGTTCCTCATCATGTGCGTATGGAGAAGTCTGCTCCCTGAGGTATAACAAATCACGGTAACTGCGTTGTCTGGACATCGCCATACGGCACAGTTCTATGCGGATAGAGTCCTTAATCTCACGATATGCCGCAAATGGATATGAGTGAGAGAAACCGGCAGTATCACGTGCCAGGCATGAGGCAACAGAGTCGTTCAGCACACGCCATTCACTGATTGCCTTGGCCAATGACTGGACGGAAACCTTGTCATCCTTTCGGAGATTGGTCAGGAAGCCGTGATATTCACTGATGGCTTCATCACTTGAACGGAACGACATTATGTCATTTCCGTCTGAACACGCTGTCAGCATGAATGCGGCAATCGCGGTGGCAATACATGTGACAAGTCTGATGCCGCCATTTGAGTTTGATTTTGTAAAAAGGTGGTTCTGCTTTTTGCAATGAAGGATGACACATCCCCTGCAATGTTGATTTTTATATGTCATACTATTAACTTTTTGAGTCTGATTTTGAATTTGACGATGCAAAGTTAATGTATTTCAATGGTATTGATGCAATATTTGTTACAAGTTTAATCTTATTTGTGCATCATACTTACGAGTTTGATTTGCAATGAAATCAACTGAAAGAAAACATGGAAATTTTTGTCTCAAAGTTTGATTTATCTTTCAAGTATGATAATTTCTCAGAAAAATCATGTACCTTTGCACTTGATTTCACCTTCGGGGCATTGTTGGCTGCGCTCGGCATAGCCAAAGCAAGCTTTACTCTGCTCCCGTTGGCACAATAATTCGTTTAATATCGTACAACAGTATGGCAAAAGTAGGTTACATCTTTATCGCCGCTGATGGCGAAGACTATTCAGAAGAAAAGGCTTGGATGCAGCAGTACGGCTGTGTGCAGGTCATAGAGGAGTTGTCCGAACATGAGAGGCTGCGCCCGATGTGGAAACAGCTTATAGCAAGCCTGGAACGTGGCGACGAGCTGGTGGTGTCAAAGTTCAGCAATGCCCTGCGCGGCACCCGTGAACTGGCGACATTCATAGAATACTGCCGTGTGAAGGTCGTGCGTATCATATCTATAAAAGACCGCATCGACACATTCGACGAACTTTTCCCGGACACCAAGCCGTCACAGGTCATCCAGATGATAGGGTCGCTGTCTGAGGAATGTGCCGTGCTCCGCAAGGCTTCGGCCCACATTATCCATCTGCAACAGAATATCAGACCGCCAAAGAAGACGGACAAGGCTCTGTCGAAGCTGGAGCGTGAGAAGAATATCGTAAATATGTACAACGAGGGTCACAGCATTGATGACATCTTCGCCATCAGCGGATTTACGAGCAGAAGTTCTGTGTTCCGCATACTCAACAAGTATGGTGTCACACTGAACCGTGGACCGCATAGCGGACCGCTGAAAAGAAAGAATAAACAATAAATATGGTACACAATAAGATTTACAAAAACGATTCAGAATACGTTATTGCCAATGTTATGGATGACGTCGAGAACGTAGACGCAAGAGAATATTTAATTAATTTTCATGCTAAATCAATCTACCCTGCGATAAAAGCAATGGTTCAACAAGAAAAGGCTTTAGATGAAACGTGTAAAGATCCAAATGTTATCATGTTGGCATCAAAAAAAATGGCAGAGAATGAAATAGCTCACGCTGCTTCACTTGAAATTCCAGAAAATGTTAAATCGCTCTTCCTGAAAGAATTGTCAAAAAAAGAGCAAATATCCCTACTAAAAGGTATTTCAATAACAATAGAACAACTTGCTGCAATTTTTTTATATGCCAATGATAACGGATACAAGTTTAGCTGTTACAGATTTGAGAATACGCCAAAAAAATATGTTGGAGCAGACTTACCAAGTTTCATTCATCTATGTGAGGATAATTCCATTGAACATTATGGAGACACATCTTTAACAGATGGGCAAATGAAGGAACTTGTCACTGCATCACAATTTGTTTTAGCAAGGATTCTTAACAATGGAAAACATTGGCATTGTTTTTATCAAACTAGAAAAGGTATATTAGGCAATGAATCTGGAGAATATGGAAAAAAATCGCACATTCACTATATATCAGATTCATTTGGTATATCATTGGAAGATGTGGTTAAAGGATTTAAAGGTGGGATTTGCCCACACTCAAAAGTTCATATAATACTTGATGAATCAAAAGGATAAAGTTATATAAACATGAAGTATTATAATAAATGAACTTATAATAGGACACACAAAAAACTAATTATTTTTAATTTTCAATGTTTATATAAACAGACAAAAATATAACAGTTCTTCATCTTGATATCCCAAAGAGTATTGAGAAAATTTTAAAGTACACGAATTTCAAGTATCGCATCGGAATTTAGGAAATAAGAACAACAAAACAAATAATGAAGAAACTATCAGCAAAAGAAATGAAAGCACTGAAAGTTATACACCTTATATGTGCAATTGCATGGTTTGGTTCCGCCATATCCATGAATCTGCTCCGCCATATCGTGGAAGCTAAAGATGCGACAGGAATGTATTGGATAGCTGAGATATTGGAAGCCATCGACATGAAGATTCTCGTACCGGGAGCAATTGGATGCCTGCTTACGGGCACCATTTATGGAGTATTTACCAACTGGGGATTTTTCAGACACAGATGGCTTACCGTAAAATGGGGACTGACCATGTTCATGATCCTGTTTGGCACATTCTGTATGGGACCATTGGTCAAAGAAAATGTGGTGATAGGGAAAGCGATAATGGAGGGGTGCGGTAATGCGTCAAAATATTGGTATAACGTGACAGCAAACGAATACACAGGTCTGATCCAAATAGCGTTGCTCACCATCGTAACCATCATATCGGTGTATAAGCCGTGTAAGAAAAGACAAAAGTGACAGTTGCATAATTATGGATATTATAACAGGTTATCTTCTCGCCGTCAACATTGTATCTTTCATTCTGTACGGCATAGACAAATATAAAGCTAAAAGAGGAAAATGGCGCATATCAGAGGCTAAGCTGCTGACGATGGCAGTCATCGGCGGCAGTGTCGGAGCCTGGACTGGTATGAAAGTATGGCATCACAAGACCATGCACAAGAAGTTCACCATAGGTGTGCCTCTTGTGTTTGCTATTCAGGTGGCTCTTGCGATATACCTCCATGTCAGGGCATGACTGTCTGCTGCGCTTTTACAGGAAAGTGCAGACAAAAGAGAATGATGCCAATACCGATATCGGTCGTCAGCGGTCTCTTCTGAAATCGTTTCGTCTCTCTCCTCCGAGCATAGCCTTGAACACACAGCCCAAGACTCTGAACACGAAAAAGAACACGATAATTGCAATAATATCGTCCATAACTGTTTCTTATTTTAATGAATTATACACTATTATATAGGTTCACCACTTCCAGCCCGTTTTGTCCAGCTTTCTTCACGGTGTAGAACGTACCGCCCTTGTCAGTGCCATCATGGTAGGCAATGAGCCGTGAACTGTGGTTTACCATATAGTCGTTACGCTTTAGAAGGCAGCCGTTGAAGTACCGCTCGCTCAATACGACAACGTCATCCACGATACATAGGATGGCATCATACTTGGCTTGCGCTTCCTTGCTCCATCTGTCAGACTGACCACGGAACGGCACAACGGCTATCACCTGCAAGTCCTTCAACTCGCTTTGCAACGAAAGGGCGGCTTCTGCCGCCAGCAGGTCAAATCCCATTGCCATGCCGCAATAGAAACACCTGAAGCCGTCAGCGTATGCTTTGGCTATCTCGGATTTAAGACGTTGTTTCAAGTCACTCCGCCCTGCAAAAGGAACATTACGGTGTCCGCTGAAGCATACGGCCACAACTTTGTCATACTTTAACTTGGTCATATCATTTCACTTTGTAGTGGGTTCTTGCGAGAAATACACCTCCGAGTACATTTGCACCGAGACCTTCAAGCTGGTTGGCATAGACGGCATAACTCAGTCCCTTGGTTATCACATCGTCAAAGACAACCACCGACTTGCCGTTGAAAAAAGCCGAATCAAACTCTATGACGTTGACTTTTCTGACTTCTTTCTCTGCCTTGCGGTGCTCATGGATTGTCAGCCGCTCGCCACTCACCGACACATAATCATAGCCGTTAATGGCTCCGGTCAGCTCGCACACCCTTTGGCAGAAAGCCTTGTAGCGGATTTCGTTCTTCTCACTGGATGATGCCGGCACTGGGGAAAACACGATGTTGGCGCATGATGCCCCATAACGCTCGGTCATAGCTGTTGCGGTGCGTTGCGCAACCTCCTCATATGCCCGTCCGTCCTTGAAGTCGAACACTAATTGTCGGTCGGAAATCTCTTTCTCTCCCACGTTGCGTATGCGTGCAGGGTAATACTTGCAGAACCATGTCTGTGGCTTGTCAAGCTGTCCTTGAAGTTCAATGTCTATCGTCTTTGCCATATCTCTGATTTATTTTCTTTCCCTCTGCTTGACTGTTTCTCAGCCTGTACGAGGGATATTTTTTGCTTTATCAGAGTGGTGGCGAACAAAAAGCCAAATCGGGAACGAAAAATACACTCTGCACACAAGAGGAAGATTTTTCGTTTAATGATAATGTACGATTTGGTGTTTGAACAATCGCCAACATTACCTTTGCAAAACAATATCTACAGAGACATGGCTGACATAAGTGATACATTACCCGTAGGAGAAAGGGCGGAATGGTGTGGGGCGAAGCTGTATAAACGGAGACTTGCCAGCCTATAACGGCAAAGGAATGATATTTATATAAGTAGCGGAATAGTACATACTAAGGTTAGGAAATACTACAATCAGTATAATAGTAAAGAAGGAGTCACTACTAACTATAGTTGGCTATAATAGAAGGGGTTTCGGTATCATCGCCAGTCCGACGATGATACCGCGCGGCACTTTTCGCCTTTAGCCCCATCATGTGTCATGCCGCTCAAGATATTCTTGCATCGCCTCATTTACAATATCACGTAAGGACATTCCTTTCTTGATGGCAAGGTACTTCATCTTTGTGTGTATGCTTTTGTTGATAAGGAAGTTGCAGTGTACCGGCACTTCGGTAGCCACTGATACGGAAACAGATGTCTTTGTTTCCATGGGCTTCTGTTCCTTTGCCGGCTTTTGGGTGGAGGAAAGTAGTCCGTTGAGACCGCCTTTCATTCCTTCTTTCAATAATTCTCTTTTGTTCATAGTTATGCTATTTGAGGTTCAACACTTCTTTTGCCAACGACATATAATCATTGGCACCATTGGATTTTGGATTGTACTCAAAGATGGTCTTGCCGTTGATGGGTGCTTCCGCCAAAGCCACATTGTCACGGATGATTGTCTTGAAGACTTTCTCGTGAAAACTGTCATTGACGATTTCCCTCACACTTCGGTTTAAGGTCTTGCGCCTGTCAAACTGGGTGATGACGATGCCGCCCACTTTCAGACATGGGTTAAGCCGTTCCTGAACAATGCGGATGATGTCCATAAGTTTTGCCATACCCCTCATGGCAAGATACTGCGCCTGTACGGGGATGATAATGTAGTCAGCCGCCGTGAGGGCATTCAATGTAAGCAAGCCCAATGACGGAGGACAGTCAATAATGACATAATCAAAGGGCTGTACGGCAATGGCTTTGACGATAAGTCCTTTCAATATCAGTTCTCGCCCTGGTTCGCTGATAAGTTCAGACTCGGCAGCAGAGAGGTCAAGGCATGAGGGCGAGAGCGTGATGCCGTTCTCCAACTTGGCCAACGGCAAGGAATAATGACCGCTCATTGCACCATATACGGTTTGCTCTTCCTCAATGGATAGTCCAAAAGCCTCGGTCATATTGGCTTGTCCGTCCATATCTATCGCCAAAACATGTTTCTTTTTCAGTTGCAGGGCTGCTGCAAGATTTACGGCGGTCGTGCTTTTCCCGACACCGCCCTTATGGTTCAAGATTGAGATTATCTTTGTCATAATGTGATACTATTGTTAGTGAATACTACTTTGCTACTCTTAGTATCTGCTATTCGTAGTAAGGTAGTGTCTCCTACTATACTACGAACAACAGTTACTATTTTTAGTCAATACTACTATCATATCAGAAGGGCAAGTCCTCACTCTTGTCCTGCGGTGCATCGGCTGGCGGTTCGGGAGTGCTGCCCTCGGCATTGACTGCCTTTCGTGCCTGTGCAGCAGTGCTGTCGGTTGCTTCTTTCTTGCCGACATTGACAAAGGCGATAGAGTCAGCAATGATACTGTGCTGGATATGGCTCTCGCTGTTGCGGTCTGTCCAAATGGAAGATGTCAGCGTACCCTCAACAAGTACCATGCGTCCCTTTGTGAGGTATTCAGCCAGTCGGATATGGTTCTCCTTGCTGCTTTTTACCCTTACCCAAGTGGTGATATTCATTCCCTTACTGTAGTCGTCCACGGCAATGTCAACAGCCATGAATGTTCCATGTGTTCCTGTGATGACGCGGCTGTCCTTGCCGATACGTCCGATAGTGTGAATGTAAATCATAATGTTATTTTGTTAGTGGCAAGTTGGTTAGGCTTGCCGTTACCTTGTTTTCAATATCCTTTCTTAGTCTGCCTTGTGTTGGCGACAAATGACTTGTTGCTGCCTGTGAGACTGATAGAGCCGCAATTCACGAAATCCCCGTCCGCATAGACTTTGTATTTCTGTCCGCTGACCTTGTGTCCCTGTTTCATGCGCTCCCGCATCCATTTCTTGGCTGCGGTTAAGGCGCAAAAGGTCTCGCTCTCCCTGGTACTCTCATCATATACGATGCACTGTGTCATATTTGTTTCCTCCTATCTCCATGTCCTAATGTTTGACGTCACATAGTCCAACTGACCGCCAAATATGTCGCTTGGCTCTATTCCGTATTGCTCGCCACGGTCTTGCTTGTCATCACCGATAAGAGACAGGTTGCCGTCGGCATCCACCCGTGCGACATTGATTACAATATCGCAAGGCTCGTCAAAGAGATAACCAGCCACAATGGGGTGCTCTCCCTCAAAATGCACCTCAAAGCCGCCGTTAACCTCTTCACCATATTTGCGGAGAGCCGCTTTCAGTTCGTCCTGCTCACGGCCTTTCAACTCCTGAAGCTGTCCGTGGATGGTGAGGTCTTTCAGTTCCGCCTCTCGTTTGGTGTGGTTCGCCTCGCCAGTCTTTCGGTCGATGTCGAACTTGTGGTAAACCACAGGAACATGGTCTGTGGAAGCGGCAAGCCATGTGATGTTATTCACAGAGAAGCCCTTTCTGGAGAGGAACTCCTCAATGTCAGAGCCGATAAGATGGTCGGCTACGTCAAGATACTCGATGCGTGCGTCAGCATCATGCAGGATGATAATCTTCATTTCCTTATTTTTTAAGTGATACATTTTTTTCTTTCCCTCCTTTCGAGACCTTTCAGCCTGTAAAGGGATATTTTCTGCTTTTTCAGGCCGCAGGAAAAGACATAAAGACAAATTATGTGTGAAGAATACTCTTTTCCGTGGAAAAGGAAGATTGTTCACAGTCCGGGACCGCAAGCAGAATTTGACGATTGTCTCATAGCGGCTAATTTTGCAGGAAATATGCCTGTCACAGTGCTGATTGGAAGAATATCTATGTAATCAATACAAGAGAAAAAATCATATATATAATAAAGGTGGAACGCAGAACTAAAAATGAATGGGTGGGCAGTGAAGCAGTCTCTGGTCTGCTGTACCGACATAAGACGAGTATGTTGAAAGTACGTGATGCAAGCCATCGAAGCGTCAGCCTTGATGGCTTATGGCATGGACAGGTAATTTTCTCGTGTTGGTACTTCGGCATACTGTCATCGTTGGCTAATATCAACTTGTTGACATCAGCCAAGGGTGTCTGTATGACGACAGACCCTGTGACGCTCCGCAAAGGTGTGGGGCATAGCCGTATAATGAAGGAGTACTGTCTTACTGTATATAAAAGATAAGAAAGGTGAGAGTGAAGCATGGACATCCAAGAACTCGCTTGCCTTCAGACAAGCATGTTCTGTCCTTGCCTTGATCCACAAGGATAAATTGCAAGTAGCAGACTTGTATGCCACCTGCAACTTACCTTTGTGGACAAGCACTTTCACCAATATATAAAAGGAGATTTTTGTATTAGAAAAGGAAAAGAATGATACAACAGTCATGGGTGGGCAGTGAATCGGCCGCAATATCGCCAGGTAGAACATCAGGACAAATGGACAGCCGGCAAGGGACACAAATCTTTGAAGCCTTGGCTTCGACAGCTTGTGGCACAGACGGCCGTCCTTTCGCGTTCTGCCCTTAGCATATAGTCTTTCTTGGGTCATAGCGATTCAATCGCCATAAGCCAGGAATGTCTGTATGCCAACGATATTGGTGACGCTTCGCAAAAGGTGGGACGCAGCGATAAAACAAGAAGCGACAGCATAGCTGTATATAACAGAAAGGACACATAGTGTAAAAGTGGTATTCTTATGTATGGACAGGGTAAACTTGGCAGCCCATGCCGACTTCCCTTTGAATGAGAGTCACGGCATGGACTGCGTTGTCAGTCATTGCGGCTTGTCAGTCTTCAAAAGTCCATTCCGATATATTAATCTCTTCACCGTCTGTAATGCCATTGATAGGGTCACAGACGAATGTGCCGAAGAAGTTTACAGCCACACAGCCCCTTTTCAATGAGGCAGGTTCGCCCCCATCATCATCAGTATGCCTGATTTGATACCATTCCTTGTTTGACGGCAGTGTATCAACCGCAATTCTAAGGTCGATAAACTCGCCCCTGACAGAAATCCCATTTTCCAACACCAGTAACATTGGTGTCTTGTCCTCGCTGTTGTAATTGAATGTCATACTCCTAAATTTTATATGATTATTTGTTCAAGTGTTTTATCGGCTGGGCGTTCTCGTCCGTCTCGTCGTACTCATACGTCGTGTCCTCGTCCTCGTATTCAAGCTCGTCGTATGAGACACGGATATGCCGCCTGTGATAGAGAGCCGCAAATGTACTGATTATCTTGTCCGTAAGTGCCTTGCTTTCAGAAAAGACGAAATGAAGTTCCTTTGTCATATAGTCAAAGTCGAAATCTGCCATTTCTCCCTTATAGCGGTCATCAGTATTGTATATCGCCACGGAAACATAGTCCTCCGTGCCGCTTTGTAGCTCTACAAGATGTCCGTAGCATGTGAAACTCATGTTGTTGCTCTCGCTTGTTGTAACCTTGTCTATCAGCTTTTCGATAAACTTGTAGGTCTTGTTCCTTTTCCTTGTCATTGTATAAACCGTTTTTTTTGTGAAACTTTTTGTTTTCCCTGTTTTCGGCTTTAATCCTGCCGTCAGGGATTTTACGGATGCCAACACACGGTCATCGGAACAGCATCATGCGGCGGCTTTTCCTGACAATTACACTCCGCATGGAGGAAGAATTTGCAGGAAATGCACTTCAAGCCATCGACATCATGCGGCGATGACAGACCTTTGCATCCGATAAATCCTGACGGCACGCACAAGCATTAAGAAATTTCAAACGGTATTGGAATAGCTTTATACAGTAAGGTTAAAAGTCAAATACAAAAGGCAGAATTGTTTATAGAAGAGGTTTTTTACATGTAAAAACTACTTCATTCTGCTCTAAGTTCATATTTTCTTTGAAAAAAGTTTGGCTGTCTGAGATTTTATTACTAACTTTGCACCCGAAAAAGAAGATTCTCGGTTTATGCCGAATCAAAGATAACAGAACCCGTCTGCATCCCGGAGACCTGCAGGCGGGTCACTTTTTTATAAAACAGGTATGGAAAATCAGAAACCACGTAATATAGAGGAACAGATTCGCTTGCTTCGTGACAAGGGCATGAATTTCTCAGATGATGAAGAGCGTGAGGCAAAGGAGTGTTTCTCACGTATCAGCTATTTCCGTCTGAAATATTATTGGAGAGACTTGCTGGATGCGGATACAGATGGAGATTTCATTGAAGGAACCACCTTCAGTGATGTTATCCGGCGGTATGATTTCGACCATCAGCTGCGCCTTATTCTTTTTGACGCAATAGAAATAATAGAAGTGGCATTGCGTTCAAAGGTGATTAACCACATGTCGCAAGCCGCAGGTAATGGATTATGGTATTTGGACTCCTCTCTTTTTGAGAACAGTGATTACCATGAAGATTTCGTTTACGACTTAAAATATGAATTTGGAAGAAGTACGGAACCTTTTGCCAAAGAATATATAGACAGTCATCCCAATTGGGACGAGGAGTCTTTTGACGGTGACAATCCGGATGCGTGGAGGATAATAGAGGTGGCAACATTCGGTACTCTTTCCAAGATGTACAAAAACCTTAAGTCGCAGCTTCCGCAGCGTTCCGCAATAGCCAACGATTTTGGACTTTACTCAGTAAAAGACCTTACAGGCTGGCTTGAGGCGATTTCTCTGATGCGTAACATCGTGGCGCACCATTCCAGACTATGGAACAGGACGCTTGGAAAGAAAGTAACCAATCCAAGAGGCTTACGTGACAAATGGCTAAACTCACCATTGACAGAAAATCAGAAGAACAGGCCATACGGCTTCATCGTGGCTATGCTGTATCTCTGCAATGCTGTCTGCCCCGACAATAAAATAAAGAATAAGATTCTTGATCTGATAAGTGCCAATCAGAACATTCCTTATCAGAGGCTTGGTTTTATTGGAAATTGGAAGGACGATCCAATATGGAGGTAAAAGCCGTCTGTGATGGTTTGCAAAAGGCTTTTCCCTGAAATAGTAGAAAGGAGGATGTATAATAAGGTAAACGCAGGACAGATGTCAAGCCATAAAAGAGATTGTCCGTAAGGACCGGATAAAAAGTATAAAAGTGAGGTCCGTTACAATCCTTGCCACGTTCCATGCGGACACTTTGTATGTGTAAAGAAAATCCCCTCTGCCCGGTTATCACAACCAAACAGAGGGAGAAGGTTAAATATGAAGTAACAATCATGCCACCTTTTCTGCGGCTTTAATTTCCGTTTCCGGCTCAGAACTTGTTTCGGGCTGCTGTTCCGTCTTGTTCAAATCCGCCTCAATCTTCCTTTGCAGCTCCTTGCATTCCAGTGTGAGCCTTGCCAGCTCGTCCGCCTTGTCCCACTCTCTGCTGACAATTTCCTGTAATGTCGGTAACTCGCTTTCCAATTTCCCGATGCGGTTCTGCTGTTCTTTCAAGAGTACAGGCAGCTTTTCAAGCGTAATCCTTGGATATTGAGCGGACTCAACAAAGCCCAATGGCAGTGCGCCGGATAAACCGTAACGGTATTTCAGTCCGCTTATGCCCTCCACAAAGAACGAATTATGGTCGAACAAGCCCGTGAGGTTGGTCTCGCTGTGCACCAAAAGGTTCAATCCCATGTAGCTGCCTATGGTCTCATATACACCGCTGCGGTAAGTCTTTGATATGCGGTGCAGCTCACGTCCTGTCTCCTCTGCCGTAGTCTGTTGCATATTCAACAACAGTGTCACGGCTTCACCGTTATATGAGCTGATATATTCCAAATCCTGCCTCATGCGCTCTGCCGTGCGGCTTACTTTCTCTATCTCCTGCCTGTTTGCGGCAATCTTCCGCTCCGCCTTTATGCGGCTCTTCTTGAATATAGCCTGCTCTTTCTCCAGCTGCATGATTTTGTTGTCGAGTTTCGCCTTGTTCAGCAGGTCTGTATTGCCGGAAAGTATAGCCACGAACTCTGCAAAGTTCATTCCACTGTCCTCGTCCATGCTGTCCTCGTCGATACGGCGCACGGCTATCGTGCCGTTGTTTATCTGGTTGATGAACATTTGCTTGTTCTTTAAGAGATTGAACTTGTAAGCGTCAAGTGTCTTTTCCGTGCCGTAGATTACTACATCCACTACATTGCCGCCCCACAGTTTCACGGTGTTGCCCTTTCTCACGGCTCTTCCGTTGCGCTGCTCCATGTCGGCAGGTCGCCAAGGTATTTCAAGGTGATGCACCGCAACGGCTCTTTTCTGTGCGTTCACTCCTGTACCTAACATGGTGGTTGAACCGAAAAGCACCCGTACCTTTCCGCTGTTCATGTCCTCGAAAAGCCGCTTTCTCGCCCTCTCGGTCTTAGCGCACTGGATAAACTGTATCTCGTCAGCCGGAATACCCAACCGCACCAGCTTGTCCTTGATGTCGCTGTAGATGTTCCACTCGCCGGGCTTGTACGTTGAAAGGTCGCTGAACACGAACTGTGTGCCACGGTTGGCATTGGAGCGCACATAATAGTCATGGATTGTCCTTGCGCATATTGATGCCTTGTTGTTCGCATCGTCAGTGAACTTGCCACCCAACAGGCGCATGTCAAGAGCCATCTTGCGTGCCACGTTTGTGGCAATAAGCATCTTTGCCTTGTCGAGATTATCAGGTTCGGGTGTGTCAAGTCCCAAGTCATCCCATTGTCCGCTGTTGGCAAAGGAGACAAGCCGTCCTATCATTTCCTCCTGTGCAATGGTGGGAGCGTGTGAGAGGAAACGCACATTCTTATCCGGCACGTCAAGGTTTATCATGTCGGCGGTTCTGTAATCTGTGATTTCACGCAGGAACATAGCCAGTTCCGGCACTTTAATATAGGTACGGAAACACTCTTTTCTCTTGATTGCTCCTGTCACGTTCAGCTCGTAGTCTGCCGTTTTCTTCGTGAATATCGCCGCCCATGCGTCAAAGCAGCTTATCTGCTGTCTCTGCAGTTCCCTTGGACGCAGATACTTGAACATCACATAAAGCTCGGTCAGTGCGTTCACCACTACCGTACCCGACAGGAATGTTGCGCCAAGGTCTCTGCCGTTGCGGTTCTGAATGTCACGAATGGCAAACAGCATGTTCATTGCCCTTTGCGAGCCGCGCGTGTTCCCGATACCTGCAACCCTTGTGTGCCTGGTCTGAAACATTAGGTTCTTAAAAAGATGGCACTCGTCTATGAATATGTGGTCGATACCCATAGAATGAAAGTCCACGGTATCGTCCTTACGGCTCTCAATCTTCAAGCGGAGTTCGGCAAGTTTGGCTGTAAGGTTCTGCTTCCTCTGTTCAAGCCCCTTTTGCATTTTCCCGCTGCGGTAACGCATGGTGCTTTTCTCCAGCACTTCAAGACTGCGCTCCACATCGGCAAGCTCCTCTGTGAATATCTCAATCATCGTCTCCTCCGACTGCGGTATCTTTGAGAACTGGTCATGTGTCATAATTATACAATCCCAGTTGTTGTTCTTTATCTTTGAGAACACCTCCTTGCGGTTGGATGGTGTGAAGTCCTCCTTGCCGGGATATAGCACCTTTGCCGTGGGGTATGCCTTGCGGAATGTGTCGGCTATCTCATGCACGTTGGCTTTCAGTCCTATTATCATCGGTTTCTGAACCAGTCCGAGCCGCTTCATTTCATACGCCCCTGCACACATTATCATGGTCTTGCCTGTTCCCACCTCATGCCAGCAGATACCGCCGCCAAGTTGCTTAATCATCCAAATGGCATCTTTCTGTGACGGATACAGGTCATTGTAGGGGAACTGCTCAAAGGACAGTCCGGGGAATGTCTGTGCCGAACCGTCATAGTGAGAACGAACATAGCAGTTGAACCGCTCATTATATACCCGTACAAGCTCGTCACGCTCCGCTATCGGTCTGTTGTCAAGCCATGTGTTGAACTTGCTGCGGATTTCCTGTATCTTGGTGGCTGCCTCCTGTATTGCTTCTTCATCGGGCACACGCACCTTTTCACCGCCACGGTAAATCTCCTTGGTTATTTCGGGCACGGTGTCTTGAAGTGCGAACACAAACAGGTCTTCACCGTTGTAGCTGCGCACGGAATAGGTGTTATATGCGATTGGGGAATATCCCTGCAAGCGAACAAGGTAGGTGTCGTTCACATCGAAGTACATCACGCTTGTTTCCACATCAAAGAGTTCTGATGCGAATGCGGCATAAAGCTGTGTGTCTATCCACCGCTCGCCCATGTTGATGTCAAGCTCCTCGTATGGCACAGGTTCGGGACATACGTCCTCCAGTGCTTTTAATGCCTCTTCCGCATACACCTTTTCCTTGCCGTCCAAGTTGGCGATGCAGGAAACTATCTCTTTGCTCTTGGCTATCACGTTTCCTGCAAGGAACATGCCTTTGTGCTCCCATCTGCTGGCAGTTGGATTATAGAATATCTCGCCTTTGAGTTCTGCGGCTATATCGTCCTCGCTCTTGCCTGTGGACTGGACGATGTAGGTCATGTTCACACCTCCGTAATAGTTAAGGCTGCTCAGCAAGGCTTCCATGGAAGTCTGTATCTTTGACGTGGTTTCTTTTTGAAATGCGACCGGCTCACGCATGATGTCAGCCTTGAATATGTCCGTGCCGACCTGCATTTCAATGGTGAACACCTCCACACCGAGGCTGTCAAGCATTATAAACTCCTTGTTGTCGTTGTCATGGAAAAATCCCCATTTGCTGACAAAGGCATCATACTCCCTGTTAAGTTGTTCCCTCAATGCTTTTTCTTCCCTCTGTTCCTCTCTTTCTATGTTTGAGAGTTCAAAATAGGTCTTACGGATAGGGAAATAGTCCCTTGCCCTCTCGATGTTCACCTTGCCGTCATCAACAGGCATAAAGTCAACTGCCGTTGCGGTATAATGGCTGGACTTCCTGTACTGCAACGTGCCGACCTGTCCCTCGAACATCACCAAAGCACCGTTTTTCATCCAGTCCTCCGTATTATCGGTGTAGGCACGCTTTCCCCTTTGCCTTGCAACGTCCATGTCGCAGTCCATATCTCCGAAGAGTGACATCTGCATGGGCTGACTGCCGCCGTTGGCAAGTATGTCTTTTCTGAAATACCGCTCAAAGTCGCTCTGCAACATTCCGGACAGATATTTGAACATGGAGACCTCGCCGCTCTCCCACAGGTATTTGCGCACGTATTTGCCGTATTGGTTCATGGTGATGCGGCTGCCTGTGGCAAGCGTGGTCTTTGGCATAGTAAAAAGTCTGTTGGCATATTCGGTAGTCTGTCCAGACATATTCACCATTTCCTTGCTGACTTGGAGAAAAGCCTGCTCACGTCCCGAAAGTGCGCTCTTATGTGTGTTCTTCTGAAAGATAAGCAGGTCACTGCCCACCTCTATGCCGCCCGTCTGTATGAAAAGCGTGTCGGGCAGACGTAATGCGGTTATGAGATTGGCATGATGTACAAGATACTCACGCACGAATTTGTTGCCCGGTGTGTCGGCTACTCCCCTTGAAGTGACGAAAGCCAGCAGGCCGCCCTCGTTAAGCAGTTCCATGGACTTTACAAAGAAATAGTTGTGTATGGTCTTGGTCGCCTGTTCGTAGATGCCGCCCTTTTTCCACATTTCAGCATCGAACACACGGAAGTTTCCGAAAGGAATGTTTGAGGCAATGACATCAAAGGTGCGGTTTTCCGTAATTTCACTGTCTATGGTCTCAAAACCTGCCGTATAGGTCTGCGCCTCGTCATGCAGGACGGAAAGAACAAGTCCTGTAAGGTGGTCTTTCTCGAAAGCGTGGGTATCGGTATCGGACATGGCTACTGGCAGAAAACCGCCAATACCTGCGCTCGGCTCTAAGAATGAGCGCATGGTCAAGCCGTTTTCAGCAAACACTTTCTGTATCTGCTGCGCCACTGCGTCAATGACAGACTGCGGTGTGTAGAAAGCGGTCAGCACCGATGCCTTGATGCTTGATACTACCTGCTGGCGCATCGTGTCCGTGAAATACGGATATTCGTCTATCAGCCTTTGCAGCTTGCCGATAGGCTCTGCCATATCTTCTGTAATGGGTTTGTCTGTACCCATGTTAAGCACTTCCTTGATGCCGCCAAAGCCCGAATACAGGGAAAGCGTATCTTTCTCCTTGTCCGTGGCACGTCGCCCCTGTACCTTGACTTTCATCGCTGTCTCTATGGCTTCCACATTTGCCACGAGTGATTTCTGTTTGTTGTAACTCATATATTTAACCTTGTTTAAAAATGTTTTTTCTTCCCTCATTTCGGTCTTTCTGTGACCGTGGGATTTATTTTTCTGCTTCCCAAAAGGTGGCGGCGACAAACGGACAAGGCTGATGCGGAAAATACGCTCGACGGCGGAGAGGAAGATTTTCCGCAATCACTCGCGGCATGGCCAGGCATTGGCAGGCTTGGAGGCGGCGGTTTACCTTTGCGGAAAAATAATATCCCCAGCGGTCATGCAGAATGAAAAAACGGAATACTGACAGGTAAGAGAGTGTCGGATAATTAGGTATAACTGGAGATATGGCTGATAAAAGAGAAAAGGAGGATTGTTAGAAAAGTAAACATGAAATGGATATAACAGGTGTATTACTTCGTGTAAAGTTTCAAAAAGGGTTGGAGCATACGCTTTGGGCATCTGCAAAGAGTATGCTCCCCGGCGTATCGGCATTTCTGCCGATACAGTTGGGGAGTCTGACTGTCATACACATTTCCTGCATCTTGTTTTCCATCCGTATATCTCAGCCACGTATGGGTGGAGTGAGCGTGTCATCTTGCGGAACTGCGCTTCATCGACTTCTCCGCTGTAGATTTTCTCAGTTATGCGCTCTGCCGCCTCCATGTCCTTTGCCACACGGTAAAGGATATAGTTCGTGCCGTCATGGTGATATTCGACACCACGGATATTGTATGTGTCGCCAAACCATTCCGCATCATGTGAGGAACGCAAAATGTCTGCGATGTTGCGACCTATTATCTTGTACCCCTGCCTTCGACCATGCCACAAGCCGAGGTCTGCGAAGGCTACTATCACACCATTGACTTCTTTGTTGAGATTGGCACGCTCGTCATCAAGCCACAGACTGACCTCGTCCGCCCATTCCTCGTCTGTCACATTGTGTTCCTCATCACCAGGACATTCGCGCCGGCTTTCCTGATACGCTTTGCGTGCGTCTTCATCTGACAGACTGTCACAAGTCCAAATTAGTTGTTTCTTTTCCATTTCGATTTTGTTTTTATTTTCCCTCTGTTTGGCGGCTTATGCCCCAACTTGCCGGGATGTATTTACGTTGCGGTTAAAAGACAGCAGAAGACAGAGGACATTCGGAAGGTTACGTTGCAGAATGAATCAAATACTCTTTTCCAGAGAGCGGAAAAGGAAGATTTTATGCTGTCTGTAATGAATACCGATGCCATCCGTCAGCAGCTGTGTACCTTTGCAACTTAAATGCGCTCCCGCAGTTGGGTGTGCATGACTATGGAAACCGTCAGATAAAACAGGTGGTCGGCTGTATAACAGATTGAAGGGGAATGTACAAAAGGGATAATGGAAACGGTTTGTTCTGAGCAAAACAAAAGCGACCCGGAGGTCGCCTTGTCATGAGTGAGGAAAGGCTATTTCTTGCCTTTCTTGGTAGCCTTCTTTGTCGGCTTTTCCGCAGGAGTTTCCTCCTCCTTTTCAGGTGTGGGGTAGAACTTGGTGGCTATCATGATGACGCGGTTGTGCTTTACGCCATCCTTGTCTGTCCATTCCTCCGGCTTGAAGAAACCCTCGACGGTGAGCAGCGTGCCCTTGGTGACTTTGTCGAAAGAGCCGGTGTGCTCGTTCTTGCGCCATGCCTCCATATTCATGAAAGCCGATACGCGGTTGGTTTCCTCGCCGTTCTTCTCCTGACGGCCTACTGCCAATGAGAAGCGTGCTACGCTGGCGTTTGCGAACTGACGGATTTCTGCATCCTTACCTACGAAACCTGATACTGTGAAGTTGTTCTCGATCTTTTTCATTTTGAATTGTATTTAAAAGTGAAACTTAATTTTTACATGCAATCAAAAGCAGGGATGTGGCACCATGTGGGACAGAACCATGAAAATCGTCCGCAATACTCTTTTTGTTGTTGGCGGTAAGGAAGAAAAAGGAAGATTACGCACTATTTTATTGGTCACAGCGACAGCGGCCACACAAGAAGGACAGCTCCTTCGCAGCATCACGCTAAATTCGCATGGTAAAAATAAGTGGCTTTGAAATGGCTCAATTCAGAAAAAGACGGGCAAAACAATGGAACAAAGGTTGTAGGCAAGGAGGTAATCCGTATGCAATGACAGAGGCACTGCTATGGCTGTATGCCTGGAGAAACGAGGATATGATAGGCACAATGGCCGTATCAGCTGAATAGGGAAGCAGGGGAACGATAATGCACATCGACAGACAAGTCATCAAGCGCTGCTCATACAAAGAGGTGTTAAGCCACGGAATGACAGATATAGCAGGTATGGGGTATGCCACAGCAGTCATGGTACTGAAGCAAGTCCCGCATCTGAAAAGGACAGGATACATGCAAAGACAAACAAGGAAGACCAAGTGGCGAAATGGACTTTGTCATAATAATGGGACGTGTCGCTTACAATGGCGAAGGGAACAAAATGATTAACTGAAATATAAGAATGAAAGTATAGTCACTATAACAGGGATGGAACAAACAGGCTGATGTCCTGCTTGCGACACGGAATATCTGATAAAACAGCCATCGCATCGTTAGATGTGCGGACATAAAAGAGTCTTTGCAGTGAAAAGAAAAAAGAGCCTGCAAAGCCATAGCCCACAGACTCTCCTTTCATTATTCACAGATAACAACGTCATCTTTGTATTCTGTCACCTCCTTGCCGTTGATGAGCTGGACAATGACCTCACAACCCAAGTCCTCGACAATCGTTCCCTCTGTCTGACCTCTTCGGGGATAAAGCAAGGTGCAGAAACACCCTACAACGCCGTCCAACTGCTCCATGTCTATTGTTGTCATATACGTTCCTCCTTGTTAACCGAATGTTATTGGATTGATGCAGAAGTTCGTGTCATCTGCCTCATACTCGTATTCATTGATGAAGTCAATCATCTTCTGTTCGTTTCTTCCGTCCTGAAAGATATCTGTCTTCTCACACCACAACTTGATAGCATCGTTAAAGGTGGAATAAGCACCCTCGCAATCCTCAAAGATGTCTCCGTAGGCAGTGACGTAGCACTCTTCGGGAAAGAAGTCGTTTTCGTCATGGGTATAGAAAATGTCACAACCTGGCTCAATCTCTCGCCAACTGATAGAAAGTTCATTGTCAAGTGCCTTGTTCACCTCCTCAAAGAACATATCGCAGGAAGACCAAGCACTTTCGATGTCAAAGGACAAGAGAGCATAATCGTCTTCCACGTTCTCCTCATACTCTGCCCAATAGATATGCCCTCTTACCGAGATGCCTTTCTTCTCGTAGTCGATACCATAGTGTTCTGCCAAGAGATACAGATACACATTCTTACTATTCACCTCCAACTCTTGGAGTGTGTTCCAAAGGTCTGCCACGGCTTTGCGTGAGC
>NZ_URNN01000002.1 GCF_900549175.1 uncultured Prevotella sp.
TCTTCCTGCTGCCGCTTTCGCGGTATTCCACCGTGTATTCGTCGGCCTTGTACATGAGTTGGAACAGTGTCTGGAAGTAGCCTTCTACCTTTGCAAGGCGGAAAAAGTACCGCTCGCCGCTCATTCCCTCCATCATGTGCTCGAGCATAGTGCGCGCGGGTATTCCGTTGATGGCCGTAACCTCGGCGTTTTCCGGTATGATGTTGTCAATGCACCGTGATACGTGCAGGGTGTAGTCGTCAAGCCCAACCTCAATGTCCATGGGCAGCCAGCGCTCGTCATCGACAACCGGCGGGCGCAGACATGTGTGTCCGTCGCCTATCATGGCAACGAGCGGGGCAGCGGCCAGAAACAGGTCGGAACGTGTGAGCGAGTCGGGCAGCGACCGTTTCACGCTGTCGGCGGCGGCCATCAGCCTTTCCTGTCCGCATGTGTGAAACATCGACGGATGTATTTCGCTGATGGCGTATATCAGTGCGTTGATGTCGAATTGTGCCTGACGGCGGCTCAAAAGCCCCGACGGCGATATTGTCCTGATGCGTGCGGGAGGGTCTTCAAGAGGGTTGTCGGATATGCCCTCGATGCGTGTGTAGGCGGAGTCGCGGCCATTGAGGAGCACTGCGAAATCGTAGACTCCTCCCGGTTCGACATTGAACGATATCGAATCGCAGTCGCTTATGAATGTTACCTTCTGTGCCGACGTTTCGTATACATCAGGTTTCAGTTCGGGATTTACCAGCCATGGGTATCTGTTTGTCCATGTTTTGCCCTTGTGGCGGTTGACTATGCGGAGTACTTTGTCGTTCGCCCGCATTGTAGGCATTGGCATCTGCTGTGCCATGGAAAATGTGGTTATGTTTAAAAGTGCTGCGGCAACGCTCCATTTTACGATGAAAGATGGAAAGGATTGGTTTGTCATATAGGTTGTAATGTGATGAATTGTTTGAAAAAACACTGCAAATATAGCCATAAAAAAACATTCCGGTAAATTCTTTTCCGGATTTATACTTAAAAAGACTTAAAAACCATTTTTGTGGTTTCTTATTACGCTTTAAAAGTTGTAACTTTGCAATTTGAAATTATAAAAAGCTGAAAAGCGTGAAAATAAAGGAAGTTTTGAACGCCCTTGAACAATTCGCGCCTCTGCCCTTGCAGGAAGGATGGGATAATGCCGGCTTGCAAGTAGGATTGACAGAGGCGGAGGTTTCAGGGGCATTATTGTGTCTTGACGTGACCGAGGCCATCATCGACGAAGCCATCAGGCGGGGTGACAACCTTGTCGTGTCTCATCATCCGTTGCTTTTCCGTGGGCTGAAGACCGTGTCTGACGCCGATTACGTGCAGCGTACGGTGATGAAAGCCATCAAAAACGACATCGTTGTGGTTTCCATGCACACCAACATGGACAATGCCCGTGGC
Source organism: uncultured Prevotella sp. (assembly GCF_900549175.1). GTDB lineage: Bacteria > Bacteroidota > Bacteroidia > Bacteroidales > Bacteroidaceae > Prevotella. Next base: position 1,420 of record NZ_URNN01000002.1, read on the forward strand.
GGCGTCAACTATAAGATAGCTGAAAAGCTTGGGCTTCGTGACGTGCATTTCCTGGCGGGAAAGACTGTCGGTGGCGTTGAGGCTGGAAGCGGTGTGGTAGGCGAACTGCCGGAAGAGATGGCCGCCGATGACTTCATACAGACGGTGAAGCGCGGGTTTGGCGTGGAGTGTGTGATGTGTAATGAGTTGCTGCGTCGCAAGATACGTCGTGTGGCGATATGCGGCGGGGCGGGGGATTTCCTGCTTGACGATGCTGTAAAGGCCGGTGCCGATGCCTTTATCACCGGAGAGATGCACTATCACGTCTATTTCGGATATGAGCAGCGCATCCAGATATGTGTCATCGGGCACTATCAGAGTGAGCAGTATACGACCGAGATATTCCGTTCGGTGATAAACGATGTGTGTCCGGAGCTGCCTGTGCACATTGCCGGGACGTGCACCAATCCCATTTTGTATATTTAATCCGGTCTGCCGTGTGTTACCGAATAGCGGACAGACGGATGGAAGTGACGTATTAAGGAAATAATTACCAATATAATAGTTAACGATTATGGCAAAGAAAGAACTGACAGATTTGTCTGTAGAAGAGAAATTGAAAACACTTTATCAGCTTCAGACGGCTCTTTCGTCGATTGACGAGAAAAGGGCTTTGAGAGGTGAGTTGCCTCTTGAGGTACAGGATTTGGAGGATGAAATCGAAGGGTTGTCCATCCGTATTGAGAAGATACAGAACGACATAGATGAATTCCGCAATGCCGTGAGCCAGAAGAAGGCTGAGATAGAGGAGGCACAGGCCAGTGTGGATCGTTATAAGACTCAGCTCAATGACGTGAAGAACAATCGTGAGTACGACACATTGAGCAAGGAGATAGAGTTTCAGACGCTGGAGATAGAACTGTGCAACAAGAAGATAAAAGAGGCTCTCGTGCGCATTTCGGAGAAAGAGAATGAGTTGAAGGCCAGCAATGAGGCTATCGAGGATCGCAAGAACGACCTTGAAATGAAGAAGAACGAGCTTGACGAGATAATGGAGGAGACCCGTTCGGAGGAGGAGCGCCTGAAGATAAAGGTGAAGGAATATGAGACGAAGATAGAGCCGCGCCTGCTCGCATCGTTCAAGCGTATACGCAAGAGTGCCCGTAACGGTCTGGGAATCGTTTATGTGCAGCGTGATGCCTGCGGCGGTTGCTTTAACAAGATTCCGCCACAGCGCCAGCTTGACATCAAGATGCACAAGAAAGTCATTGTGTGCGAGTATTGCGGACGCATAATGATTGACCCCGAACTGGCCGGTGTAAAGACGGAAACGCCCGTTGTGGATGACAAGAAGAAGACGCGTAAGCGTGCCATCCGCAAGACTTCGAAGAGTGCTGATGACGTGATGGAGGACTAATCTGAAGTCCTTGCAGGCGGGACTCTGCGAAGCAAGACAATTCAGGAAAAAGGTTCATCAATATTGTAGGGACGTATTTTTCGCTATGCTCAACAACACGTCTTGTATTTGTCCGCAAAATAAACGTTGAATATCAATACGTTACGAACGGACAAATACAAGACGTGTTGTTGAGCATAGCGAAAAATATATCCCTACAATGGCTTCCCTTGCATTTTGACACACCTTCTTAAATCTGCCCCGCCTCAACCATCAGCACCACACGTTCGGTCAGACGGTCGGTGCCTTCGGGGTCGTAATCCTTGCGCAGACTGGCACCGAAGATGGAAGAGAAAGCCTGCCAGAAACCGGCACGGATAGGCCCGAGAAATGCTTTCAGAATGTCGTACGACGACGAGTTGCACTCGCGGTAGATTAGCTTGATGAGCAGTTTTCCCTGCGAGTAGGTGAGCTTCTTCATCTTCGGCTTATACTCCCTGTATATGCTCTGCTCGACCAGTTTCATATGCCGGTCGCGCGACTTCTTGTCGGGCAGCGTCTGCAGATACTCGTAGGTCTCGAGGATGATGGCGTTCACCTCCTTGGCTATGGGCAGCACCTTCTTCACGTTCTTCACCAACCGCATGTATTCGGCAGCGTTCTTCTTGTCGCTAAGGTCCATCGGCGGATATACGTATACATTGCTCATCTCCATAAAGGGTATGCTGTCGGCACCGTCGAGCACCTTGCCAACCTTCACACGGGGCACGAAAGTAGGGTCGTCAAGGTCTACCAGACTGTCTTTGCGCACATCATTCTGTGCGCCGGCCGTAGTGGCGGCCAGCGCACAGAGCACGGTAAGTATAAGCGTGTGTCGTCTCTTCATATATATAAAGAACCTTATATATTAACGGTATGGAAACAGAAAAACTGTCCTGCTACAGCGGCGCGGCATTGAGACACTTCAGATTCTTCTCCAGTTGCTGCGTGCTGCTGGCACCGATGAGCACCGAGGTTACGGCCTTGTGCTGCAGAATCCACGCCAAAGCCATTTCGGCCAGTGTCTCCCCGCGCCCGGCAGCCTGGGCGTTGAGACTCTGCAAACGGTCGAGAAACTCGGGAGTGAGCATGTCTGCCTTGAGGAACTTGCCCTTAGACATGCGGCTGTCGGCGGGCACACCGTTCAGGTAGCGGTCGGTAAGCAGCCCCTGCGCCAGCGGCGAGAACGAGATGAAACCTATTCCCTCACGTTCACACTCACCGATGATGCCCTCCTCTATCGGCGCATGGTCAATCATGTTGAGACGTCCCTGATAAATCAGCAGCGGCACGTCGCGCTCTCTGAGATACTTTATGGCCACGCGCAGCGCACCGAGCGGCCACCGCGAAATGCCTATGTAGAGTGCCTTGCCCGACCGCACAATGTCGACAAGGGCCTGCAACGTCTCTTCAAGCGGTGTCTCGGGGTCGTAGCGGTGACTGTAGAACAGGTCGACATAATCTATCCGCATGCGCTTCAGACTCTGGTCGAGACTGGCCATAAGATATTTCCTCGACCCCCAGTTGCCGTAGGGTCCGGGCCACATGTCGTAGCCGGCCTTGGAGCTGATGAACAGTTCGTCGCGGTAGGGACGGAAGTCGTCATCCATCAGCCGGCCCATTGTCTCCTCGGCACTGCCGTAGGGCGGGCCGTAGTTGTTGGCCAGGTCGAAGTGGGTTATGCCGTGGTCGAAGGCATAGCGCGTTATGGCACGGCTTCGGCCGTAGTCGTCCACCCCGCCGAAGTTGTGCCAGAAACCGAGGCTCACCTTGGGCAGCAACACCCCGCTGCGGCCGCATCTTGCATATTGCATCCCGTTGTCGTAACGGGTTTCATCTGCTGTATATTTCTCCATTGCAATATAATTATGTAGCCCACAAAGATAAACAAATTCCCCGAAAAGGATGCAACGGCAAGGCATATTCTGACTTTCCGGGCGGAAAAACATGGAAAAAGCGTATGAAAAACAACAGAAAAGCCTACCGGAAAGGCCGGTGGAACGCCTTGTTCCGAGCCTGACAGCCCATCGGGGAGTAAACAAAAGAGTGGGCATACTCGTTAAAATATACTAATAAACAACCGCTTTTTCGGAAATATAGAACAAATTATGTAATTTTGCAACCAATTTAATAAAGATATTTTTAGAATATGAACAAAATCAAATTCACCTGCCTTGCCATAATGATGGCAGCAGCTGAGACAGCCGCAGCCGGCGGCCTGCTTACCAACACCAACCAGAACGTAGCCTTTCTCCGCAATCCGGCACGCGACGCCGCCATCGGCATAGACGGTGTGTACAGCAATCCCGCCGGCGTTATTTTTCTTGGCGAAGGCAAATATCTGTCCATCAACCTGCAGAGTGCCCACCAGACAAGAACGATAAAGACCGGATTCCCTCTGTTCGCTTACAACATGAACAATCCCGGACAGAGCCTTCACGAGTTTGAAGGCAACGCCGACGCTCCCATCATACCGTCGCTGCAGGCAGCATGGAACAAGGGCAAGTGGAGCTTCCAGTTCGGTTTCGCCATCACCGGCGGCGGCGGAAAGTGCGAATTTGACAACGGTCTCGGCTCGTTCGAGCAGGTGGTTGCCTCAATACCCGTCATGGCACAGAACCTCAACGCTGCCTTCCCCGTGACGGGTATGATAGACCCCAACTCGCCCCTTGCCACGGAGAAGATAAACAACGGCTACGCTTTCGACTCGTATATGCGCGGACGCCAATACTACTACGGCTTCACGCTCGGAGCGGCACGCAAGATAACCGACAACCTGAGTGTGTACGGCGGTGTGCGCATGCTCTACGGAACATCAAACTACTATGGTTATGTGAAAAACATAAAGGTGGAGAGCCAGCAGCAGGGCATGGTGGCTGCCCCCGAATATTTCGGACGCATACAGCAGGCACTGGCACAATACAGCGGAGCGGCTTCGGCAGCGGCATCACAGGCACAGGCCGCCAGCGATGCCTTTGCAGCAGCGGGAGATAAAGAAAACGCCGACAAATATGCAGCCCAGGCTGCACAGGCCCGCGCCGCGGCAGCCGGTATGGACGCCGGAGCCACCGGAGCGGCACAACTGGCTGCAGGCACTCAGGACATAGAGTTGAACTGCGACCAGACGGGATGGGGCATAGCGCCCATCATCGGCGTCGACTACAAGACCGGCAGGCTTAACCTGGCCGCCAAATATGAGTTCAAGACCCGCATGCGACTGAAGAACAAGTCGGCCAACAGTGCAAGTGCCAAAAACATTGCCATGCTCGACAAATTCGCCGACGGCAACAAGGTGGCGGAAGACTCTCCGGCACTGCTCGCCATAGGTGCCCAATATGAAGTGCTGGACGGTCTGCGGGTCAACGCCGGATGGCACCACTACTTCGACACAGACACAAAGCAGTATACGAAAGACATGCTCGGCGACAGCAACGAATATCTCTTCGGTGCCGAGTACGACATCTGCGACAGGGTGCAGATAAGCGCAGGAACACAGCGCACGGCTTACGACATTAAGGACGCCGGCATGAATGACATCAGCTTCAACGTAAGCTCATGGTCGATAGGTTTCGGCGTGGGGGTGAAGGTGACAGAAAAGATGAAAATAAACGCCGCCTACTTCCAGACGCTTTACGATGACTACAACAAAGTGGAACAGAACGTAACCAACTGTTTCACACGCACCAACCGCGTAATCGGTCTCGGGCTTGACATAAAACTTTAAGTGTTTGAATGTTTGCTGACGCGGAATCTTGTTTAATGACAGGGAATACCGCATCAGCAAACATTATTTTCCGGTTTGGGCATATTGCACTTCTGCGAGGTTATTCATTTTGCCTTCTCGCCTAAGCGATTATGTGCGCGTTCGACAGCTTGCTGCAGTCTTTGTTCGAGCAGTTTGCGTTCGGGAAGTTTTGTCATATACTCGGCTACGCGGATATTGCTGTCGTCAAGATGCATCAGTTCTATGTGTTCTTCGTTCTTTCCGGCGCAAAGGATGAGTCCGATGGGCTTGTTTTCACCTTCTGCCATATCATATTTTTCGAGCCAGCGCAGATACAGTTCCATCTGTCCCTTGTAAGCGGCCTGAAACTTTCCGAGCTTCAGGTCAATGGCGACAAGACAACGCAAACGGCGGTGATAGAACAGCAGGTCTATGTAATAGTCTTCGTTGTCGACCGTTATGCGTTTCTGGCGTGCCATGAAGGCGAAGTCGTTGCCCAGCTCCGTAATGAAAGTCTGCAAATCTGCAACAATGGCACTTTCAAAATCCTTCTCGGAATAATTGCCGTGCAACCCGAGAAAATCCAGCACATAAGGGTCCTGAAACACGAGGTCGGCCGACATCTTGCGTTCGTTGCGCAACTCGTCAAGGTCATGCTTTATGACCGTCTCCGGTTGCTTGGCTATGGCAGTACGCTCGTATAACATTCCGTCTATCTTGGCCTTAAGCGTACGTTTAGACCAACGTTGGTCGGCAGCCATGGTGAGGTAGAAAGTCCGTTGAAGCTCGTTGTCGATTGTTATAACTTGCAGAAAATGAGACCATGACAATTGTGACACCAGCGGTGTCACAATTCGCAAATCGGGAAAAGAAGACGCAAATTGCATCATTCTCTGCAGATTGCGCAGTGAGAATTGGTTGCCGCCATATTGCTCTGTCAATTGCTGTGAAAGAGTTGCTATCACTTGTTTCCCGTATGCAGCTCTTTCGCCTCCCAACAATTCCCTGTTGATACGGTCACCAATGTGCCAATACATCATCGTCATTGTTGAGTTGACTGTTACTGCAACCTGAGTCTTGGCCGACTCTATCAGTTGTCTGATGTCGGCAAGAAGATTATTGTCAATATGTCTGTTGTTAATAAATTCCATGTAAATCTATTTATTTTATTATTTGAGTATATAACATTACAAAATCACGTCAACTCGGAACAATAATGTCCTCTAAAAGCAAACAACGAGATAACTTCACCTACATCGGGTCAACATCATAGTATATCTGCAGGGCCGCATAACGTTTGTCTTCCATCACCTTGCTGCAGGCCAGACGCAGATATTCGCGCACGCGCTTCATATCGATGCCGTTCTCGAGTTTGAGCACTATCTTTCTTATGTTCAGCGTCTTCACCTTGGCCACGGCCGGCTTGTCGGGTCCCAACACCCGTGTGCCGAACCACTGGCGCAGACGGCTGCCCATTTCGATGGCGGCAGTGTTGACAGTGTCATCATGAACATGCTTCAGATATATGTAAATAAGCCGCGTGTAGGGCGGATAGAAAAACGCCTGACGCTCGGCCGTGAGATCGGCGTAGAGCGCGGGATAATCGTTGTTGACAACCTGGTGTATGACAGGCAGGTCGGGATTTTTAGTTTGCAGCACCACCAGTCCGCGCTTGCCGCGACGCCCTGCCCTTCCGCTCACCTGAGCCATCATCATATACGCCTGCTCGTAGGCACGGAAATCGGGATAGTTCAGCATCGAGTCAGCGTTGAGTATGCCCACTACACTCACCCTCCCGAAGTCGAGCCCCTTGCTTATCATCTGCGTACCAATGAGAATGTTGGTGCGGCCGGCGGCAAAGTCGCCTATAATGCGCTCGTAGGCATTGCGTGTGCGGGTGGTGTCAAGGTCCATGCGTGCCACCGAGGCATCGGGGAATATGTCGCGCACGGTCTCCTCTATCTTCTCCGTACCGTACCCCCGTGTCCGCAGGTCCTTACTGCCGCAGGCCGGGCACTCCGCCGGCACACGGTATGTATATCCGCAGTAGTGGCACGTGAGCTGGTTCATGTTGCGGTGAAGCGTCAGACTGACATCGCAGTTCTGGCACCGCGGCACCCATCCGCACTGCCTGCACTCTATCATCGGAGCGAAACCGCGCCGGTTCTGAAACAGTATGGCCTGCCCGCCATTGTCGATAGCCTCGCGCACACGGGCCAGAAGCAACGGCGAAAACGGACCGTGCATCATCTTGCGGTGCTGCAGGTCTTTGATGTCCACCACACGCACCTCGGGCAGCTCCACGCCCTTGTAGCGTGTGGAAAGCTCCACCAGCCCGTACTTTCCCGTGCGTGCGTTATGATAACTCTCCATCGACGGCGTCGCCGTGCCCAAGAGCGTCTTGGCCCCCTGCATGTGGGCAAGCATGATGGCCGCCGAACGGGCGTGATAGCGCGGGGCCGGGTCCTGCTGCTTGTAGCTTGTCTCGTGCTCCTCGTCGACGATGACAAGACCGAGACGGGTGAACGGCAGCAGCACCGCCGAACGGGCACCCAAAATGATGTCGTAAGGACAGGCGGAGAGCTGCTTGCGCCAAATCTCCACCCGTTCGGCATCGGAATATTTGGAATGATAGATGCCGAGACGGTTGCCGAACACCCTGCGCAGACGCTCCATCATCTGCACGGTGAGGGCAATCTCGGGCAAAAGATATAGCACCTGGCGGCCGGCATCAATCTCGCGTTGTATGAGATGGATGTAAATTTCGGTCTTGCCGCTCGACGTCACGCCGTGAAGCAGCGTGACATTCTTCTTCAGAAAGGAGAACAACACGGCATTGTACGCCTCCTGCTGCGCCTCGCTGAGACGCTTGATGTTCTCCGGATGCGGCTCGACATCGTTGTTCAGCCGCCCCACCTCGCGGGTGTATGTCTCCAAAAGGCCGCGCTTTACAAGGGCGTTGAGCGTGGCCAGTGAGGCGTGTGAGACGTTCATCAGCTCCTCACGGGTTACTTCCCTTACGGAAATATCACTGCCGACATCGCCCGGCAAGTCGGCCTTATCCTGCCCGCCGGCCACTTCTTCATCGGCCACTCTGTCCCATTGCGACAGCGAGAGATAGACGGTGAAAGCCTTCAGCTGCCTGTCGGCCCTGCCGAGCATGCCCAATGCCGCATGCAGGGCACGCGCATTGCGGAACTGCGGCGCAAGCCTTATATAAAGCTCTGTCTTGGGGCGATAGCCGTCTTCGGCCTTAAGACCCGACGGCAACGCGGCCTTATAGACCTCGCCGACGGGCGACATATAGTAGTCGGCTATCCACTGCCACAGTTCGTACTGCCCCGGGGTGACCACAGGGGCCGCATCCATCACCTGTGTTATGGGCTTCACCGTATAGCCCTGCGGCTCGTTGTCGTGCAGCCGGGCCACCACCCCGACATAAGACTTGCTGCGCCCGAAGGGCACAAGCACCCGCACCCCGAAACGCACCGACGCCTCCATCGACGGCGGTACGGAATAGGTGAAAAACCCTTCAAGGGGCAGGGGGAGTATTATGTCGGCGTATCTCATCACTCGCTGAACAGCACCTGAACCACCGTCTGCCCCACGGCCTGCAGGGTGGCCTTGTCGATATGGGCCATGTCGTCATTTACAGTATGCCATGTGGGGCCGAAGCTGCTTGCCTCGCAGTCGAGGTAAAACGGTATGATATCTATCGTGGGTATGCGTGCTATCTGGTTTACGGGCACGTGGTCGTCGTTGACCATGCCGCCGTCTGACGTCGGGAAGTAGCTGCCATAGCCGGCCGCCTGAGCCGCCGCCCACACCTTGTCGACAATGCCCGGTGCGAAATGCTTCGACACCAGCTCCTTATGGAAGTAAGCATTCTGCCCGCCTACCATGTCGAGCAATATGCCGAAACGCGCCTCATAGCCCTGACGATGGGGATTGTTTGCCCAATACTGCGCACCGAGCGCCCACGAGTCGCCGTTGTCGTCGCTGCTGTCACTCCACTGCGGCAGCCCCCAGTCTTCGGCATCGAAGCAGATGAAGTCGACCCCCAAAGCCAGACTGTCATCAGCTGACAGCAAACGGGCAATCTCGAGCATCACCGCCACACCGCTCGCCCCGTCGTTGGCAGCCATCACGGGCTTGCGCCAGTTGGCAGAATCGGGGTCGTTGTCGGCCCACGGGCGGCTGTCCCAATGGGCGCAAATCAATATGCGGGTGGTCTGCCCCGGCTTGTAACTGGCTATTATGTTGGTGCTGCGCAACGGTGTACCGTCATAACCGTTGAGCGTGGCCCGCTGCGTCATGACGTCCATACCGTAGCTGCGGAACTTCTCCGCTATCCACTCGCCACACCTGTCGTGGGCCTCGCTGTTCATGATGCGCGGACCGAAAGCGCACTGCGCCTCACAAAACGCATACGCGCTGTCAGCCGAAAAAGCCGGTCCGACGGGTTTCGGGGTGCTGCCGCTGTCGTCCGACGAAGTGCCCTTGCGGCTTCCGCAGGCGCAGACGGCAAGTATACATACTATATATAACAGTTTTTTCATGTCTTTGTTTCTTTCTGATTTATCGGTTGTTTACAAACAAGGCATGCTCTTCCGGCATGCTCTTGTCATGTCCTTTTGCCCTGCACAACATCCATCAGGCGCAGGAAGTTGCCTCCCCATATCTTCTCAAGGTCGCTCTCACTGTAACGGCGGGCAAGCATCATTCGGGTGAAACCTATGAGTTCGGACGAACATGCCAGACCACGCACGCCGCCGTCACCGTCGAAATCGGTGCCTATGCCCACATGGTCGATACCCATCACGCGTATGGCGTGCTCCAGATGGGATATGAAATCCATTACGGTGGCCTCGCCTTCGGTACGCAGAAAACCGTGGTAAAGCGTCATCTGTGCCACTCCGCCACTGCGTGCCAGCGCCCTCATCTGGTCGTCGGTGAGGTTGCGCGGATGGTCGCACAAGGCCCGCGCGCTGCTATGGCTGCACACTATCGGCACAGAACTGATATCGAGAGCGTCGTAAAAACTCTTCTCCGAAGCATGGCTCAGGTCGACCATTATGCCGAGACGGTTCATCTCGCCTATCACCCGCTCGCCCAACCGGCTCACACCGCCATGCGTGTTGCGGCCGCGGGCACTGTCGCAGATGTCGTTGTCTCCGTTGTGGCACAACGTGATGTACACCACGCCGCGCCGGGCGAAATGCGCCACATTGGCGGCATTGCCCACCAAAGCCAGACCGTTCTCTATGCCGAGCATTATCGACTTGCGGCCGGCGTGCTTGTTGGCGCGAAGGTCGGCCGGCGTGCGGGCGATGGCCAGATAGTCATTGTTGTTCCGCACGATGTCCTCTATCTTGTCGAAGATGAGGTCGGCATACTCCATCGGGCCGTCGACGTCGAAATCAACTTTCTCCCGGAACGTCTCACCCTCTCCAGGCTGCGGCAGATAAGCAACCATCACAGTGGCATCCTGACGCCCTTCTGTCATCTTGTGCAAATCGACAAGAAGCTGCGGGTCGCGACTGTCGAAACGCACGCCGCGGGAGAAGAACATGGGTGTGTCGCAATGGCTGTCGAACGTCAGCACACGCCCGTGCAACCTCTTGGCGGCGCGGAAAAGGGCGGCCTCACCAACGAGCCACCGGAACAGCGGCGCACCCTCGTCCAGACATTCCGGATGCCACTGCACACCCATCACCGGCTTGAACTCGCTGCTCTCCACGGCCTCTATCACCCCGTCGGGCGCCACCGCCGTCACGCGGAAGTGCTCGCCCGGATCGCTGACAGCCTGATGATGGAATGAGTTGACGGCAATGTCAAGTTCAGAGTGCAGAGTGCAGAGTTCAGAGTCCTCAAGTGCAGAGTTCAGAGTGCAGAGTGAAGAGGTATGATTACCTTTTGCTGCTTCACCCTGTACCGAGTCTTGAGAGTAATCATACCTCTTCACTCTGAACTCTGAACTCTGAACTTGAGGACTCTGAACTTGAGGACTGCCACTATATAAGTTGTACAATAGTGAGCCCCCGGTGATGGCCACCGTATGCGTAGGCTCGCTGCGGTCGGCCGACTGCGAGTGTTTGACGGAGGTTGCGCCGATATCCTGTGCCACCTTGCCGCCGAGTGCCATGGCAAGAGTCTGTATGCCGCGGCAAATGCCGAGCATGGGTATCTGGCGGTTGTAAGCCATGCGCGTGATGAGAAGTTCGGGCAGGTCGCGCTCACTGTTGATGTCTCCCAAACGCGGCGAAGGCTCCTCGCCGCAATACAGCGGATTATAGTCGCCGCCGCCGCTGAGCAGGAGGCCGTCGATGCCGTCGAGTGTGTTGACGATGACATCGGTATCGGCCGACGGCGGTATGATGACAGGCACGCCACCGGCCTTTATCACCGACTTGTAATAACGGTCGGTCAGCTTGCACAGTCCCTCGCCGTAATTACCCGTAATGCCTATCACGGGACGGTCCTTCGCCTGTGGAAAGCCTGTATAAACATTTTCGGCAAGGCGCGACTGCCAGTCAAAACGGTCCATAAACGATGCTTTAAATAAAACAGATACGGTGTTTTTTATTCTTCCTCTTCGTCAACCTGTACCGGAATCTCGCGCTTTATGCTCTGCTCGAGCGATATCAGCGTCTCCGTAGCCACCACTCCGGGTATGTCCTGAAGCTGTCCGTTGAGCAGATCCATGAGCTGCTCGTTGTCGCGGGCGTACAGTTTGACGAGCATGGTGTACGGCCCGGTCGTGAAATGGCACTCCACAATCTCGGGTATGTGCCACAGCCGTTCCACCACTTCCTTGTACATGCTGCCACGCTCAAGCGTGATGCCCACATAAGTGCATGTGGAATAACCGAGACTCTTGGGATTGACGTCGAATCCGCTGCCCATTATCACATTGCCGTCGATGAGATGCTGCACACGCTGGTGTATCGCGGCACGCGACACCTTGCAGTCGGCTGCCACATCCTTGAACGGGATGCGGGCGTTCTTTGACAGAATATTCAATATCTTCTTGTCAAGATTATCTATTTTCTCCATTATTGTTGTTGTTTGCTGTTATCTGACATAATGTAATGAAACAATGAGCAAAATTACATATTTTTATTGAATCACGCATCATTTTGCTATCGAAAATTTGCAAAAGCCTGTCAATATGGACAAAAAGCTGTCAAGTAAAACCAGTACCATACAACTGACAAGTTTCTTAGGCATAAAGAATAATAGTGTAAAGCATCATAGTAATTAACCAAGAAACTGTCAAGTAAAACCAGTACCATACACGTAACGGCGTTACGTGAGCCGTGTAACATTGTAACACGGGTCTTGTAACATCGTTACGTGAACCTTGTAACGCCGTTACTTGACCCTTGTAACAGAATTTTTGTCCGTTTTTGGGTTTTCAGTTTATTATTTTATAGTACCTTTGCACGTCTTTATCCCATACTTTCTCCAGATGAGAATGTCTGTGTGACGGCACGATTAAGAACAAAACTTGACAGACAAATATGAAGAAGATTATAAAGTTTACAGTATCGCTGGTTGTCGGATTGTCAATAGGCCTGATAATCGGTATTCTTGTAGGAATGATGATTACGGGCAAAGGTGCCGGCGACATCATCGGCGTGTTACGCGATATCGACGCCGGCAGCATCATGGAAAGTACCGCTGTTTCGCTGGCGGCATTTGTGACTGCTGCGACATTGCAGATTGTCATCCACGAGGGAGGCCACCTTGTCGGCGGACTTCTCTCAGGCTACCGCTTCGTTTCGTTCCGCATTTTCAACATCGCCCTGATACGCCACAAGGGGCGTTTCGCCCTGCGCCGGTACAGTATTGCCGGCACCGGAGGACAGTGCCTGCTGCTGCCGCCCGACGGCAATGCCGACGACATACCGCTGATGCTTTATAATGGCGGCGGCATAGCAGCCAATATAATTATGGTGGCCACAGCCGCGGCACTGCTGATATTCTGCGACGGCATCAATGCCGCCATTATCGTCCTGCTCATTTTCTTAATACTTTTAGGTATCTTTTTCGGTCTTCTCAACGGCATACCGATGAAGGTAGGCGGCATAACCAACGACGGCTACAACATGCTGCTCTTCCGCCGCAGCAAATTGAGCCGCATGCTGTTTGTCAACCAGTTGCGTGTGAACGCGATGATTCAGGACGGCATGCGTCCCAAGGATATACCGGAAGAGCTTTTTGCCATCAGCGGCGTTGACGACCCGACGGACGTAATGCAAGGCTCGGCCATCATCATCCACGCCACCCGTCTGCTTGACATGGGAGACACGGAAGGGGCTTACAACATGCTTGCCGGCGTTATGAAGAAGAAGGAAAAGATGGTGAAACTGCTTGCGAACGAGGCACAATGCGAACTCCTGTTTGTCTCGCTCATGCTCGGCCGCACCGAAGAGGCACGCACACTCTACACCGAAGACTTGAAGAAATACATCATGACATACAGTAAGATAATGTCATCAAAACAACGCATACTTCATGCCGTGGCGCTCTTTCTGGACAACGATGCAGCCGAAGCACGCCGCATATACGACAAACTGGAGGCCAACCGTTCTGGATATATGATGCAGGGAGAAGTGGCAATGGACCTGGTACTTATGAAGAAGGCGGAAGAGTGTGCTGAAAAACGTGCAAACGGACAATGTATTGCCGGATAATGTTATTGCTCATGATAATAACAGTATAACAATGAATATCATCAAGTTCTTGAAGACATGGACGCTACCGGTGTCGATGGTGGCCGGAGCGGCAAGTTATTTCGTATACGTAAACCTGCCCTTTCTCGCCCCCACACGGCCATACGCCAACGCCGTAGTGGGTGTGGTGCAGCCGATGCTGATATTTGCGATGCTCTTCCTAACGTTCTGCAAGGTGTCGTTTGAAGACATGAAACTGAAGCGCTGGCACCTGTGGCATGCACTGATACAGATGTCGCTCTTTGCCATGACGGCCGGGGTGCTCATCGTCTTCCCCACACTCCACTCGCGCGTTCTCGTGGAGAGCGCCATGCTCTGCCTGCTGTGCCCCACGGCCACGGCGGCGGCAGTGGTGACGTCGAAACTCGGGGGCAGTGCCGCCAGCACCACCACCTACACCATAGTCATCAATCTGCTTGTGGCCGTGATGGCACCCCTGCTCCTTCCTCTGGCCCATCCGCACGACGGCCTCACGTTCCTGCCAACGTTCAGCATGATATTACACAAGGTGTTCCCCATGCTCATCTGCCCGCTGATAGCCGCGTGGGCGGTGCGCCGGTGGTGTCCGCCGCTTCACAGGATGATGCTGAGGGTGAAGGACCTGGCGTTTTATCTCTGGGCCGTGGCACTGGCCATAGCCATAGCCGTCACCGTAAAGGCCATCGTGCACAGTACGGTGCCCGCCTCTTATCAGTTCGGCATTGCCGCCGTGTCGCTCGCGTGCTGTCTTTTCCAGTTTGCCACAGGCAAGCGCATAGGGCGCAGATACGGCGAGGAGATGGAGGGCGGACAGGCACTCGGGCAGAAAAACACGGTGTTTATCATCTGGATGGGCTACACGTTCCTGTCACCCGTCACGGCTGTCGCCGGCGGCTTCTACAGTGTGTGGCACAACGTTATCAATTCTTGGCAGCTGAAAAAGGCCGCCTCATGCACACAACACCGAGAATGATGAACGGTATGCTGAGCAGCTGACCCATGTTGAGGGGCATGCCGGCCTCGAAGGCTTCCTGTATATCCTTGGTGTACTCGATGAAAAAGCGGGCAGTGAAAATGTATGTCAGACAAAGGCCGAAGAAAAATCCCGTGCCCACACGCTTGGGCCAGCGCCGGTAGGCCGCCCAGCCGATGAAGAGCAGCAGGGCGTAGGCAATGGCCTCGTAGAGCTGTCCCGGGTGGCGCGGCATGGTGTCAACACGCTCGAAAATGAACGCCCACGGCACATCGGTAATCTTTCCTATTATCTCCGAGTTCATCAGATTGCCCAGTCGGATGAAGCATGCCGTGACGGGAGTGGCGATGGCTATGTTGTCGAGCACCTGCCAGATGCCGATTTTGGTCTTTCTGACATACAGCCACAGGGCTATCATCAGTCCGAGCGTTCCGCCGTGACTGGCCAAACCCTCATAGCCGGTGAAGCGCCAGCCGCCGTCGGGCAGGAAGTGTATGGGCAGCAGCATCTCCACCACGTGGCTCCACGACGTGAGGAAGTAGTCGGGCTGATAGAACAGGCAGTGCCCCAAGCGCGCCCCTACGAGTATTCCGATGAAGCAATAGAAGAAGAGCGGATCGAAAAGTTCTTCCTTTATTTTCTGTTCCTTGTACAGCCGTTTCACCATCAGGTAGGCCAGCAGCAGGCCGATGAGCCAGCACAGCGAGTACCAGCGTATGGAGAATCCGCCGAGGCGAAACGCTTCGAGCGACGGATTCCAAAGGATATAGTTTAGGATGGTCATTGTTTGTTCGGTTTTGTTTAGGAGTTAAAGTTGATCATGAGGGTGTGTCAAAATTAAGTTCGTGTAACTTGTAGGGACATATTCTTGTATTTGTCCGCATGTTACGCATTGATAATCAACATTTATTAAGCGGACAAATACAAGAATATGTCCCTACGATGTGCTTCTTTTACAATTCTGATACACCCTCCAAACCAACTCCTATAACTCCCTAAAAAGATTATACATTAAATCTGAAGTGCATGATGTCGCCGTCCTGCACCACATACTCCTTTCCTTCGATGCCGAGTTTTCCGGCCTCGCGCACGGCCGCTTCTGAACCGTACTGGATATAGTCCTCATACTTGATTACCTCGGCGCGGATGAATCCCTTCTCGAAGTCGGTATGTATTACGCCGGCACACTGCGGGGCCTTCCATCCCTTGCGGTATGTCCACGCCTTCACCTCCATTTCACCGGCCGTGATGAATGTCTCGAGGTTGAGCAGCGAATAAGCCTTCTTTATCAGTCTGTTGACACCGCTCTCTTCCAGTCCCAGCTCTTCGAGGAACATCTGCTTGTCCTCGTAAGTCTCGAGCGAGGCGATGTCTTCTTCGGTCTTGCCGGCTATCACGAGCACCTCGGCACATTCCTCACGGGCAATATCCTCGATGCGGCGGCTGTAGTCGTTGCCCGTCTTGGCCGAGGCCTCGTCCACGTTGCAGACGTAGAGCACCGGTTTCGACGTGAGCAGGAACAGGTTGCGGGCGGCCTCCACCTCGTCCTTGCTGTCAAACTCAACCGTGCGGGCATTCTTGCCCTGCTCCAGGGCGGCCTTGTATGCCTCGAGCACGCCCACCTCTATCTTCGCTTCCTTGTTGCCTCCCACGGCTGCCACCTTCGCCTGCTTCTGCAGCCGCGCCTCAATGGTCTCAAGGTCTTTCAGCTGCAGCTCGGTGTCTATTATCTCCTTGTCGCGCACGGGGTCTATTGTGCCGTCGACATGGGTGATGTTGTCGTCGTCGAAACAGCGCAGCACGTGTATGATGGCGTCTGTCTCGCGTATGTTGCCGAGAAACTTGTTGCCCAGTCCCTCACCTTTCGATGCACCCTTCACCAGTCCGGCGATGTCTACAATCTCGCACGTCGCCGGCACGATGCGTCCCGGATGTACAATCTCGGCCAGCTTTGTAAGGCGCTCGTCAGGCACGGTGATTACGCCCACGTTGGGTTCTATTGTACAGAACGGAAAGTTGGCTGCCTGAGCCTTGGCGCTCGACAGACAGTTGAAAAGCGTAGACTTGCCCACATTGGGCAGTCCTACGATACCACATTTTAAAGCCATATATATTTATAAACGTTTATATTCTTCGGTCTGCAAAGATACTTTAAATAGTATAAAGGGCAAAATAAAACAATGGGTTTTTATGTTTGCCGCCACGGCTATTCCATTAAAAGTGCCTTTGCTTTCTCTGAAACACTCTTATTTTCAAACATCATTGAAAATATTCCTCCCAAAGGTATGTTGTTTCGAATTTTATCGCTACTTTTGTCATGTCTTTTATGCTTTTTCAAAGCAGAAAACACACGTTGACATTGGGAAAGGTTTCACTCTGCCCATAACATATCATCTGTAATGAAAGTTATTACGACATGAGCGGACGCAAGACTGACACCATTGGCGTGACATGAACACCGTCTGTTATACAGACCTGACTTCATCAATGCCCCCAAAAAAGTCCCCATAATACCCCGACATTCTATAAATGTCGGGGGGCTAATCGTAAATAATCACCCAATCGCTTCCTTTACCTTTACTGCGTTTTATAATACCTTTTTCAGTAAGGCGGGCTGTGATAGTTTTAACTGTTCTTTCTGATTTCCTTATTTCTTTTGCAATATACGTTTGTTTTGCAGAAGGATCTATCTGTATTATTCTAAGCACGGCTATCTCTTCCAAAGTGCAATTCTCGCACTTCGGCGGCAGTGAAAGTGCAGAATTTGCACTTTGGGCTGACTCTTTGTCACTTTTGGAGTCGATTTTTGCACTTTGGACATCAGTTTCTAATTTCCAATCCAGATGCATCTCACGGTTACGAAGTGGTGTGGTTTCACTGAGCAACATATTACGGAAGAAACGCTCCAAGAAGACTGTTGTCTCTGTCACACCTTGTTGCAGGTTGCTGTAGTTAGCACGAACCAGTGCATTGCGAAAGTACCAGGAGTTAGTGGCAAAGAGGTCGTTGGTTACTTTGAAGCCAAGCGTTTTCAGATACTTAATCATAAAGTTTGCTCTTGTAGCAGTTCAGTGATACGAGCGGAGACCTTATCTGCCTCTTCTGTCCGTTCGCCTTCAATCTCTTTACGTCCAGTCTGAGATTTATAGTAGCTGTCAATAAGTTGCTTTACCTCACTGATGGTAATATCACCCTCTATGTGACGACGGGCAGTTTCTAATAAGTATCGCGATGTCTTCAGGCCATCAACTTCTTGCAGTCCTATAGCTGTTTGCCAAGCACGGCCACGTTCTTGTTCTTGCGGTTCACCTTGACGGATGTACTCGTCGAGTCCTTGTATATATTGTTTATCTTCTGCCATATTTCTTGAAGTTTTTCTATAATTCATTATTTACCCGTTGGCGGAATTAAATTCTTGTAATATTTATTAAAAAAATTGTGCATATCGTTGGCTTTTAGTAAT
Organism: uncultured Prevotella sp.; assembly: GCF_900549175.1. Taxonomy (GTDB): domain Bacteria; phylum Bacteroidota; class Bacteroidia; order Bacteroidales; family Bacteroidaceae; genus Prevotella. Next base: position 19,711 of record NZ_URNN01000002.1, read on the forward strand.
TTAATAGTGTAAATTCAAATCACCGTATACACAACTCATATACAAAGTTCGTCAAAATTCTTGAGATATGCAAGCAGTTTTCCAATAAATCACTTCATCATTGAAAATATTCCTCCCAAAGGTATGTTGTTTCAAATTTTATCGCTACTTTTGTCATGTCTTTTATGCTTTTTCAAAGCAGAAAACATACGTAAACATTGGGAAAGAAATGCTGATAAGTATATCTTGATGTGGAGATATGAATAAATTTTAAAATAACGAACTATGAACGTATTGGTTAAAAAAGTGATGTTGGCGACTATACTGCTGGCATGGTTGCCTATATGTAATGTATGGGGACAAAAGGGAAAAGGTAAGGGCAAAGTATTGGAAGAAACAGAGGTGATGCCATCTTTTCCCGGTGGTGACGCCGCATTGGTGACATGGCTGGGAGAAAACGTAAAATACCCGCCGCTCGCCGAAAACAACGGTGTTGAAGGACGTGTGGTTGTGCGTTTTGTAGTAGAGCATGACGGTTCTATCTGCAATTCGGAAGTAATTAAGAGCGTCGACCCGCTGCTTGACAAGGAAGCCCTCCGCGTTATCAACTCCATGCCGCAGTGGATTCCCGGAAAGCAAGAAGGCAAGCCGGTAGCCGTGCATTTCACTCTGCCCATAACGTTTAAGCTGGATGGCAAACCAACGCCGCAAGCCGGCGACAACAAGGCCAGTGATAAAGAAAAGCCGCTTGACACAGCCGAGGTAATGCCTTTGTTTCCCGGAGGTACCGCCGAGCTTATGAAATGGCTTGGCAATAATATCAAATATCCGGCCATCGCCAAAAAACACGGTGTGCAGGGACGGGTTATCGTGAGGTTTGCAGTGGACAAGGATGGTTCTATCCGCGATTCGGAAGTGATCAGGAGCGTCGACCCGTCACTTGACAAAGAAGCCCTCCGTGTGGTCAATGCCATGCCGCGATGGATTCCCGGAAGACAAAAGGGCAAGCCGGTAGCCGTATATTTCACTCTGCCCATAACATATCATCTGTAGTGAAAGTTATTACGACATAAGCGGACGCAAGACTGACACCCTTAACGTGGCACGAACACCATCTGTTATACGGGCCTGACTTCATCAATGAGTGTGTATCAAAATGGCTACATGGTGCTTGGTAGGGACACATTTGTATTTTGATACACTTTCCTACGGTAAACCAACCATTTATGAATAATTCCGCCAATGGGTGAATATTAATTCGCCACTTTGGCATTTTGAGCCAATCTGCACCATTCTGAATAAGTAAGGGTTTGATATATTTCTCATGCACCCACCGATTCTGCAATGACATCCATAATGACATGATTGTGAATGACAAAAAGCAGGAATTTTATAACGGTATATCATTTTTCTGACAAATCCGACCCGATTACTCAATTTTAATGATTATATTTGCACGATAATATTTTGTAATAACACTTTAAAAAGGAGGTAACGAAACAGACAGCAAACGAAAGGAACGCAACAGGAACATGTCGCTCCGGGAGTGACGTTCCGCAAGAGGTTATAAACAATATCAGCCGTACCGGGATGTGCGGCACAATCAACAACCGAAAAAGCGTTTCCGTTCAGAAAACTTGAAATGAACATATAAAACATATTGAGCTTTTAGCTCTTGTTCTCTTTATCTTGAATACCGCCAATTTTCAACGCATGAGGACAAGCAGACTGGAGGTTCACGCCCGTAAGGCGTGGACTGTTCTGTGCTTGTTATGCGTGCAGGTCACTTGGCGGTAACCTAAGATAAAGGCAAGCGAAAGAATGGTTACACGCCTTTTTCATATTCAACAAACAAAATGAGAAATATAAAAACACTTTTACTTTTATTCTCCATCCTGTGTTTCGGGACGGAAGCGCTTGCCGATGCCATCTGTGTGGACGGCATCTATTACAATATAAACCAATCTGAAAAGACAGCGGAAGTTACCAGAGGAAATTATGGTACCAATACTACGTGTATTGTAATCCCGGCATCTTTTTCTTATCAGAACAATACATATACCGTAACAAGCATAGGACAAGATGCGTTCAGCTATTATAGCAAATTGACTTCTGTTTACATTCCCAATACCGTGACAAGTATAGGAAAGAAAGCGTTCTATAGTAGTGGATTGATTTCCTTCAACATACCAAATACCGTAACGAGTATCGGGGAAAGTGCATTTGTGGATTGTCGCGAATTAACCTCCGTCAACATACCAAACTCTGTGACGAGTATTGGGAAAAGTGCATTTAGCGGTTGCCGCAGCCTGACTTCTGTAAACATACCAAACTCGGTGACGAGCATAGAGAACCGTATGTTTTTTAGATGCTATAGCCTGACTTCCGTCAACATCCCAAATACCGTAACAAACATAGGAGAAGACGCTTTCTATGAGTGTAGAGAATTGACCTCTCTTACTATACCTAATTCTGTTACAGACATAGGGAATAATGCGTTTTATGGTTGCAGTAGACTAACCTCTATTGTGATTCCCAATTCTGTTACAAGTATAAAGAATAATACGTTTGCATATTGCAGTAACCTGATTTCCATCATTATACCTAACTCTGTAATAAGTATTGAGAACAATGCATTTCACGATTGTAATTAGAGGATAGGGAAAGACTATGAACAACACGGAACAATAGGCATAATATCGTTGATTATTAGGATATTGCTGATTTTAACACTTTGACGGGTCGTATTTGGAGATGCCCGTTTTTAGGCATATTTTTGCAACGTATTTCTACCGCGGAGAAGCTGAGGCTTTCCGCTTTCGTCATTTTATAGGGGATAGTTTACATCGGTTTACGATGGTTGGCTGTCGTTTACAGTGACGGATGAGCGGATTCAAAAAGCGTCATTTCGCATGGCGGAGTTAACAATGGTTGTCAACGGTTGACTTCGGTTTACAGGCGGTGGGAATATACGGATTTGATTGTAGAACCACAAAAATATGCGTGTATGAGAACCCAACGGAAATGTGAAAACTGCGGCAAGGTGTTTGCCGTAAGGAGCGGCAACCAGCGTTACTGCTGCGAGGCCTGCGCGGAACAGGCGAAACAGAACCGCAAGAAACGCCGCAACGATTTCATCAATGCGGTCGAACCGCTTATAGACCTGCAGAATCAGGAATACCTCTCTTTTTCGAAGGCAGCACTGCTGATGGGCTGCACACGGCAGTACATTTATAAACTTGTCGGACAGGGACGGCTCAAGGCATCGCGTCTGAGCTGCCGCATGTCCCTCATCCGCCGTGCAGACATAGAGAGCCTGTTGGCCTCAAGTCCGTATGAACGTGTGCTGCCTGTTGCAAGGACGGCAAAGAGTGGTTCCAATTCTACGAAAAGAAAGACACCGGAAGCGGATAGCTACCCGATGGAATATTATACCGGTGAGGAAGTGATGGCAGCTTTCAAAATCGGGCAAGGCTGGCTGTACACCTGCGCGAAGCGTTACCGCATACGCACCTGTCGTATTGCGGGACGCATCTATTACAGCAAGCCGGACATAGACACGCATTTCGGCGTCGAGGTTGACATTTCCGGCATAACAGAATGGCTGACCACTTTGGAAGTGGAAGAACTGTTCGGAATGAAAGATAAAGCAATCCGTGCATTCGCTCACCGCCATCGTATTCCTACCAAAAAGGAATACGGCACTGCCTACTATTCAAAGACCCACATAGAGGAACTTCGCCGTCCCGACCTCCTGTCTGATGACAGGTATGTCACCGTTGAGGAAGTTGCCGGAAAATACGGTCTGAGCAAAGCCAATCTCCACCATATCGTAAAGGTCAAAGGCATCGGTAAGGTGAAAGTCGGAGTCCGTAATCTGCTTGTCCGCGAGGATGTAGAGCGGGTTATGGCGGAGCGAGAGGCCGCCGGATTATAGTATCTCAGAGATAATTCGGTTATAATGCCATTGCCCGTTGGTTATGGTTGTCACCGTCGGATAATGATTTTCCTTTGCACTGCCGAACAAGAGGCAACAACAGACAACAGTTACAAACCCATAAAAATTTACAGCGATGACCAATATCTGCAAGACAGTGTCCCTGAGGACACGCAAAATCAAGGACGGCAGGATGCTGTCGTACTATCTGGACTACTATCCCGGCTACCGTGACGAGACAACGATGAAAGTCATGCGCCACGAATCGCTCGGCATCTACATCTATGCCAGGCCGAAGAACGCGCGTGAAAGAGACTACAACGACCGTATGGCGGAGAAAGCCGAGGCGTTGCGCTGCCGCCGCTACGAGAGCATCGTCAACGAGCGTTACGACTTCTTCGACAAGGAAAAGGAGAAAGGCGACTTCCTCGCATATTTCAGAGGGCTTGCCGCAAAGAAGAACACCAAGTGGGAGCATGTTTACAGGCACTTCGAGAGATTCACCGGCGGCAAATGCTCGTTTGGTGAAGTTGATGTGGACCTGTGCCGTAGGTTCATGGACTATCTGCTGAACGCCCGCCAGTACCTCCATACCAAAAGAACGCTGCACATCAATTCCGTGGCTGGCTACTGGTCCACATTCCGTGCCTGTCTGCATACCGCCTACCGTGACCGTAAAATCAAGGAGAACCCCAACGGCTTCCTCGACCGCATTGACACGATACCGACCGTCAAGGAACACCTGTCGCAGCAGGAACTTGTGCGGCTCGCACAGACACCCTGCGAAATCCCTGTTCTCAAGAAAGCGTTTCTTTTCGCCTGCCTGACCGGGCTGCGCAAGAGCGACATCCGCAATCTCACATGGGAAAACATACAGCCATACGGCAACGGCGGTATGTATGTCACCATCCGTATGCAGAAGACCAAAGACCTTGTGAACAACCCGATAAGCGATGAGGCTCTTGAACTTATCGGGCCGAGAGGCACGGGACTGGTATTTGTCGGCTTTCAGGACTACATGACACAGGCTCCGCTACGGCGTTGGCTGAAGGATGCAGGGATAACCAAACATATCTCGTTCCACGGGTCGCGCCATACCTTCGGTTCGTTGCAGGTTGAGGCTGGAACGAGCATATATGTGGTACAAAAGATGCTGGCGCACAAGAACGTCGAAACGACACAGATTTACGCGGATATGGCAGACGAGCAGAAACGGTTGTCGGTAAGTCGCATTACGCTGAAGCCGCACTTACAATCCGAGGAACAAAACCACAATCTGTGACTATGAACGGAATACGTGGGGAGAATACCGTACCGTCACTTTATTTTATTCAGGGAGCATATATATAGCCTGTTAAAACGATGGCTCATGAGGGAATATCCGGCATCCGCAATTAGTGGTGTTATTCCCTGCCATCGTTTTATTTTACTCGGAGGGCATATATATGTCGTTCATTAAAACAATGCCGGAGACACCATAGAAGCGAGGATTATGTCCCCGCTTTTTTCATGCCCGTTTATAGCTTAAAATTCTTGTTAAGAGTATGATAGCAAGTATGAAAACGGCATTTTATTTTAATTAAGCATAAAATCAGACTGATTGGTGTCTGACAACCGACAACAACAGGGAGTCGTGGTATAAATTTGTACTCAAAAACAATCAAAAAACTTGAATAATGATGGATAAGAAACATTATCAGACAAAAACAACTTTAGGGGATCTCTGCCTGTTTTACGGTTTTCCCGGTGTGGCGATACTCGCCGTGTCACTTATTGTATCAGCCAAGATTGGCGCGGAGTTTAATGGGGACAGAATGATTAAAGCCGGCACATTTATAGGCTGCAACATGCTGTTGTGGCTATTCTATTACACCGTTTTTATCTCCTTGCCGGGCAATTTATTCGACTGCCTCCAAACTCCCCAAAAGGGAAACGGAACGGTAGAGGCTGCAAGCGTCTGTGCATCAGAAGAAGATGATGCACCAGAACTTGTAGAGCCGTCTGTCGATACGGAACCCGAACCAGAACTTAAACCTGAGCCACAGATACAGCCACAAGCATCACCTCTACCGTCAAAACCTATTATACCTTTTGACTACCGCCAGATCTGCCTTGAATACGAACAGCGTCAGGCGGAGGAGAAAGCGGAACTGGTCGAATGTATAATTGGGTATGCCGGACATACCATGTCACCTTTTGTCTCGGAAGAGAATATAGTCAGCCTGTGCAATGAAATACGGTGCTGGTGTCTGAATCCGGAATACAAGCCCTCCAATATCGCTCTGCGGGTAAAGCTGAGCACCAACGACCTCTGCCATTTCGTCTGGAACATAGGTGAACGGCTCGGCAGGGACAACGGATATGACGGGGAATGTCGTGCCAACTTCACCAAGAGGCTTTTTGCATTGACATTATCGAAAGTAGATGTCCCGACACTCCGGAACATGACAAAGACGGCTTCGTCAGACAAAATTCCTCTTGACAGGCCGTTACCCGGTAGCCTCGCTTTTCGGTGTCACACTGCAGAAAACAGCGTTGGGCAACAACTGGAATCGGCATGATATGATTAAAATGTGGTTATTTTCCGGTTGCTGTCGGTTATTTTCCTCACCGTTACATAATGATTTTCCTTTGCGGCAGAATTTTCAATCACTAAAATCAAAAACGAAATGAATACCGCAGACAACGAACTGTCGTTTAACGACCTTCCGAAAGCCGTGACACGCATCCTCAGCGATGTGGGTGACATCAAACAGATGTTGAATGAAATGCACCACCGGCAAGAGAAAACCAAACCAGCCGACCGACATGTGCCTATGACCGTGGACGAGGCGGCGGAGTATCTGACACTCCCCAAGAACACCCTTTATGACAAACTTGCCAAGGGTGAGATTCCGGCGACCAAACCCGGCAAGCGATATGTGCTTTATAAGGACGAGCTTGACAAGTGGCTGGAGTGCAACCGCAAGACTGCCGTGCCGATGACCGCAGAGGAACAGAACAAGGCGATACTGAAGTCCAACCGTCGCAAGCCGAAATCTAAATCATGGAGAAACGATGAGTAGTGAATGTAATCTGAACAATACGGCAGTTCCCTGTGACAAGGAGAACGGGGAAGGCTGGCAGCAGGCGAGGCTCAGTGTCGAGACAACCTATGTCGATGCTCCGGTAGTGCTGCGTGTGAACGGTGTACGGGCTGGCACGCTCGGAAACTTCTCCGCGTCCATCGGCAAGGCGAAAAGCAAAAAGAGTTTCAACGTGTCGGCGATGGCAGCAGCCGCATTGTGCGGTGACTATGTGCTGGCATACGAAGTGGAGCTTCCTTTTGACAGGCAGACCGTGCTGTATGTTGATACGGAGCAAAGCCGCACCGACTGTCAGAACCAGATGAGACGAATACTCAGACTTGCCGGGCAAAGCCCGGACACCGACAATCCCCGGCTTGTGTTCCTTTCACTTCGACAGTTTACTCCAGAGGAACGCATCGCCATCATTGACGCGGCGATGGAGTCCTTGCCTGACATCGTGCTTGTCATCATCGACGGCGTGAGGGATCTGCTCCATGACATCAACAGCCCGACGGAAGCGACAACCGTAATCTCGATGCTGATGAAGTGGACTGACCTCTATCAGTTTCACCTTCACACCGTGCTCCATCAGAATAAGTCGGACGAGAACGCACGTGGACATCTCGGCACGGAACTTGCCAACAAAGCCGAGACGGTCATGCTTGTGGAGAAAGACAAGAATGATGCGGACATCAGTGTCGTTCGTCCCGCTTATACGAGGGCGGCGGAGTTCCCACCGTTTGCCTTCCATATAGTCGGTGACAAGGTTGCCTTGCCGGAAATCGTCGGAGGTTACAGCTTCGATGAGCCGAAGACGGGACGACCTGCCGTCGGAAAGTTCGACGCATATTCGTCGATAACGGAGGCACAGCATCGCCAGGCACTCGGCGTCATATTCTCCGATCAATCGAAAGAGTACAACTACTCCGACTTTCGCCAAGCAGTCAAGTCCGCTTACGGACAAATACTCGGGCGGTCTGTCGGAGGAAACCATGTCAGTGGCATCGTCCAATGCTTGAGGAACAAACGTGTCGTCACACAGGAAGGCGATAGGAAAGGTAAGCCGTACCGCTTCAATTCTGATTTCGTCTGGTGACTTCCTTGGCATTCGTCTTCTTCCTTGCTACTCAATCAAAAGAATAACGGTTACTCCAACCTTCGCCAATCAGCTAAGTCTGCTTATGGACAAGTCATCGGGCGGACGGTTGGAGATAACTGTATCTGCAGCATCTTCCGACACTTGCAGGACAAACGTGTTGCCACACAAGATAACGACAGTAAGAGCAAGCTGTGACGCTTCAATCCCAATTCCGTCTGGCGGCTTCCGGCTTGCCGGAAAAGAGGCTGTTTTAAGCCCAGAACGGGGTGAAAAACTGACCGGGAAGCATAATACCCCGGATTTTTCAGCAGAAAACCGGGACAGACCGCAAAAAGCGGCAGCAAGCTGTGAAATGATGGAAGATTTTTCGTGGAAATTTCAAAAACGACGGTGTCTAATGGCTTAAAAAATGCTTCTGCTAATTGAAAAAGTCAACATAAAAATCATGGAAATTCTCAAAAAACGACCAACGCTTTTTGCATCACGAACATTTTTCTTGAAGCCCATGGTATCGAATCTGAACAAAAGTAAGTACTGACAAGACCAATGTTGAGCACATACTTCTTCAGCACTTTTCAACAAAAATCATTCTCCGTATTACGAGTCTTGGCCAACAATACGTCGAAATAATCTCCATGTTTGACGTCTAAGCATCTTCATTAAGAACGGCTCATCAATCATTGACTTTCTATCAGCATACGCATAGTTTTACTGTTATAATATAATCAGTCCTTTGTCCAAATGAAGTTCTCTAAAACACAGATAACCATCGAAGAAATAGGACTAATCATATTTATTCATTTCTGGAGGATACTTGCCTAATATTATTATCATATGATTGAATCTTATCATATACTTCTTGTGAGATATTCAAAGACTCTGATTCTTTAATTTGTTTCAATTCATTTATCTTATCTACAATCAGTTTCCTGACGTCTCCTCTCTTCTTTATATAAAGAGTATTTGCCTCCAATTGATTCAATAATTCGTTCAATGCTTTATATGACGCAACCAAAGTTTCCTGTGAAATTATAACTGAATTGACATCAGCTTCAATAGAGAGTAGTTCTTGTAATTGTTTATATTCATGTTCAAGATTTGCGTCAATCTTGGCCTGAACAGGTCCTTGATCTTCAAATTCGATACCCTCATAGTTATTCATTTCATAGATTTGCCAGAAGTTGCGCACCCTTTTTATATTCGTCAAATTATCTAATTTCTCATCGAATAAGAATTCTTTGATTAATTCTTCGCTAGCAAATATTTGTTTCCAGAATGGGTAGCAAGTTATGTTGTTCCAATCCGGTGATGACGAAGTCGCTCCAAGAAAGACAAAATCATGTATAAATTCCTCTGGTTTATTTTCGATGGCTTTCAAAATCATCTTACAAGCTTCTGCGTCAAGAGTGACTTTTTTACTATTGGGGTCGATTGAAGATATGCAAGCTCTTAAAATATTTTTGTGTAAGGCTGTATACCCAGGTTCGTGTGTAATCAAATCTCGAAGCGACTTTTTAAGGATGTCCATCAATTCACTATCTGTGAATATTAACTCTGTCCTTAACTCTCCACTCTTATAAGCCCATAGTTGTTGCTTTGCAATCTCATACGGATATTCGGGATAAACTCCTGTCAATCGCTGAGAAAGTATAGACTTATATTCATCTATTTTTATATTAAATTTTTCACATAACTTATCGGAGACCCTTTTTTCAAGCAGAATTCCGACACTAATTGTAGAGTTAAATGTCTCATTGTAATGTGCGCTTATATGAAGATATATATCGACATACCTGATTACATTATCCCAACTTGACAATGATAACGCATTGAAAGAACCAAGATACTCATGCAGCTCGTTCCACTTTTTATTATCAATGATTTCCTTGATGATGACAATATAATCAATACTCTCATCAAAGAGCGAGTCTAATTTATTTATGCTAAGATGTTCAAAGAGATGCTCGTGAAAGTATATAGAGAAAGCGCCAATAGAATTAATTGATCTATAGGAGTAGTTCCCATTAGATGGGAATAAAACACTTAAAATATCTTGAGATTTATATTCCTTATCAATTCCATCAATCGTAATTTTTCGTTCAAAATTTGTCTCACTATCTTTATGAGAATTTTGTTCATACAATTTTCTATATTCATTCGGATATCTATACCTTACTAACTCTATAAGTAGAAAGTCTCGTACTTTAATCTCTTTATATATTCTTTTGATGGCAGGTCTTACTAAGTTGATATAGCGTTTTATATCCCGTAGATTATGGAGATATGCCTGAAAAAGCGAAGAATTTGCTCTAACCACATTTCTAATTTCATCTTCCTCATCCTTGGAAAAACCTTGATTTTGAATCAAGTGCTCCATTAAGAATTTAAGCATCAAATTCGGCGACCTCAATGGGAGTGTACGTTCATAAGTGAAAAATTTATCAGAATAAGTATTGCATTCATCTAAGCTTATAAGAGAGTGAATGCTATCCTTATCATAAGCACTGATAAAAATTAGGTTATCGAAAGATGCATTTCCATCTATCAATTTTAAAACTTCAATAATTTCATCTTTCATTAAACGGTCTAAATCTTCGATGATTACAATGACACGTTTGCCGAGTTGCTTTATTGCCTGATTGATTTTCTCTTTTTCATCTTCACGATTGAACAGCTCAGTCATGCTTAACAGAGCCGACAGATAATTATTATCAGCTATAACATCGATTACTTTAAGATAGTCGTTAAAAGATCTTTTAAATCTTGAGTCAAATTTGCTCAGTTCAGAGAAAAGAGTCTCAAAAAATGATGCTTGTATCGAATCATTGTTCGCATAACGGGGGTTAAAGCGTACTAATATATAGCCGTCTTTATTTGTAATAACTTTTTCTGCCAACAAATTAATAAATGATGATTTTCCATCACCCCATCGTGCATTTATACCAATGCTAAATGATGATGAATCTTGCCGGTCATTGATACTCTGGAATAGCAGATCTACGTCTTCTACAAACCCTAATTCATCGTCCTCACTACAAGTAATCGGTTTATCCTCTTCAAATTTAGGCGATGGGAATTCATTGTTTTCCTTAAATAAAATATCCCTCTTTTTCTTATAATATTTCTCTCGAAATAGATTAATAAAAATAGATATTATACTCCAAGAAGTCAAGGCTGTTATAACTATATCTGAGAAGCCTACATGAAACAAATCAGAAACAATTATTGTATAATTAGTGGTGAAGACCCTATAATACCAATATATACAGCATAATAACATACAGGTTAGTATTGGAAGAGGTTTGACATAATACCACTGCCTAAACCGATTGTACCAATACACTGATATGCTAATGAATAGAAAGGAAAATACAATAGAAGCGATTAAACCTTCGTTTATAGTTGAAAGGATTGGTACTACAAGCCAATTAAACAAGTTCATTATCTCTGAGTTTAGTATCAAAAATATGAACAAGAAAAACGCTGTAGTCAAACAAGGTTTAAGCCATTCGGTTTTAAGTATATAAAGGAATGCCTTTAATCCCACCCGTTTCGAAGAATTAGATATCCTATTTTTTGTTGGAACCATCTTTATATATTAAAAGCACACGTTGTTTAAAATGATATTGTTCGTAACATTTCGCTACTACTAACTAATCTTTCTTTTTCCATTCTTTTGCCGAATCTGTCAAACGATATTTCTGTTTTGGATGGTTTGGTTGGTTTGGATATAGTCGTTCGATGGCTCCTTCAGCCAATGCTGGTTGGATATAATTTTCTCTGAATCGTTTGACACTTTTCAAATCAAATAGCTCCATGATTTCCTTCATACCCATATATTCATCGCCCATCAATTCAACCAGTCGCTGAACTTGAGCCGTAGTGGGGACATACTTAAGTCCTACTTGGGTCGTGCTTGAGTCGTGCTTAGGTCGCTTGAATGTAACTATTACAAAGCCACCGTCCCATTTCCATACGGGTTCTTCCACGCCCTGCTCACGGCACGCGTCCATGATGCGCTTGGCTCCACTTCCCCAACTTTCCAGATAGGTCGATTTATAAAGAGCTTCAGCAATCTTCAGATTGTACGGATATGACTCATGAGGCTCCTTAATTGATTCAGGGGTGATTTGCGGAGGGAACATACCTGGATTCGCAATCTCGATACGGTCATCATAGATTGCGATGCTGTTTGTCAAGTTATACTTTTCCCATTGACGGTGGCAAAGAGAATTTATAAGAGCCTCCCTCAAAGCCTTGTATGGTACTTCTAGTTGCTCCTCACGTTGCAAGCTGCGATTTGTAATCTTTCCGCTGAGGTTAAGGTGCTTAAAAAAGAAAGCCATTCCAGCATCAAGAAGGGCAAAAAATCCACCCTCGACACGCTGGTTGTCAATAAATTCGTTCTTGTCGTTTCCAACGAAACGAGCCATTCTCAAACGGAACTGTGGGAACTCATCAATATTGTTAGAAAACAACATAGCAGCCCCATTGGTGGGCACTCCATCCTTAAGGAGCTTCCATTTAGCCAATGTATCCTCAACCGGAGTGCTTATGGCACTTGCCGGAATACGTCCGCCTTCCACTCCAAGACGTATGCAGCCTTTGATGTGTTTCTCGTTCAGGTCAGCCAAGGCAACACCCTCCGCGGGTTGACTTTCCCACGAATACATCTGAGGCTGGTGCGCACGGATACGTTCATCATACATCTCATGTGGCATAACCTTAGTCGTGCTTTCAACCTTGTAATAAGGGCAACCGTGGAACGTATGCGGTCGCTCGCCCCACACCCATCCGTCAAAGTGCAGGGCAATAACCTTGTTGCCGGGATAATCCGGCACATCAACATAATTGACATAGACATCCACTGCCGGATCAAGACCTGCAAGAGCCTGAGCGATTTCCCGTTGGGTGCTATCGGTAACTTCTTGTCCGATTATCTTCAGCGACTTTGGGGCAACACCAAAAATCAACCATCCTCCCTCGGTATTGAGGAATGCACAAGCCGAGTGCATACCGTCTTTCAACTCGCCGGTAGTCTTCTTCAGCTCCAGAGTCCGCGACTCATCTGCCGCAATCAATATCTTTATGTCGTCTATTGTCATATCTTGATTCCTTTTATTTTAGGCTTGAGCTAATGGTTCACAGAAAGTTTTGTTAACTACTCTATCACGCATAAGCTTCATGTCTGTAAAATTCCGACAAATATTTTGTACTATTTCCAAATAGTTATCAGAGTCGTCATCTTTTTGATAATAATACGGTTTTATCGAAATACAATTTCTGTGCTCGAACAACGTGTTTAAAAGAGTCCTATCAGACGTTCCACAAGAATGTCCCATAATGTAAACTTGGTAAGGTGCAGATTCTATAAATCGTAGCAAAACTCTATAATTGTCTGATTCCAAATACCTAATCGACTTAATGTTTTTCAGACACTCATTATCAGTTTGTTTTAATAAAATTTTGTAATCTTCATCAAGCTCATCGCCATAACCAAATATCATACTATTAAGGTCATTCAATTTTCCATGAATATGATTGGTAGTGGTGACTTTAAGAGTTGCATACTTATCAGCAATATCAGTATAATTAAAATTAAGTAGCATAATGTTTTCAGGGAAAACTAAATCATAATTCGAGTATGCACCTGATACCTCGGGCATTTCTGTCAATTGCGCTTTAAGTCGCTTGAGATCTTCTGTTTTATAGTATCTGTCATGATTTTCAATGCCGTACCTACATAGTAATTCTTGATACTTATCATCTACATGTTGAAACAAATAATTCACATAGTCGTAGTAAACTTGTTGCCGTGAAATACTAATATCATCTTTGCATATTTGGTTGTAAATCTGATGTTGTATCTTGTTATTACAATTCACGCTATTCGATGTGACAGATAAAAGATATTCTGCCAAAAGTTCTTGCAGATATAATAACTGTTGATTAAGCTCTGCAATTGTATACTCGCAAGAATCAGGGCTTAAATACGCATTTCGTAGCAACTCATAGTATTCCTTTTCGATGTCAACCCATCCTTTCGTCTGAATGGAAGTACATATATTCTTAAAGAAAGGATACATCGATAATTCAAAAGAATCAGTGTCATTGGCAATACAATCAATAACCTCTTTACCAGACGGTTTGTCTAAATACCTAGGAAGATTAAATGCAAAAACATTCCAGCAGCGATTGTAATTTTTTGAAGTCATTCTGATTGAACAAAGACAATCCTCCGATATAGGCGTAAGATTCCCGACAAAAGAATTAACCCGCTTCTCCCAATACCAATTTATGAAATCTTCATATCTGGTTGGAAGACCGTGTGCTAAGTCAAAGCCGTTACCTATTAGTATTATTCGATTCATATATGCACATTATTCTTTATATGGCAAGGAGATAAAGCCATTTAGTTGCTTGCGCAGAGGGCGCCAGTTGGGTAATCTCTTTGTCATTAATGACTCAAATAGTTTGTTGTGGTTGTCTACCACAAAGTGGCATAATTCGTGAACGACAACAAACTCGATACATTCAAGTGGCACACGAGCAAGTTCAAGATTAAAAATGAGTGTACGCTTGGATGGCACGCAGCTTCCCCATTCTGTCTTCATCTGCTTTACTTGCCACTCAAAATCGGATTCCTCAAGCCTCGTTGCCCAGCGTTCTACAATTGGTTGCAACTCTTTTTTGAGTTGAAAGCGATACCATGCCCGAAGAAGAGAAGCACGTTGTTCAACTGATATGCCAGGCTTTACGAACATATAGATTTTATTGCCTCGAAGTTCTATAGAATTAACGTAATGAGGCAATTCCTCTACAATTAGTTGATAACGTTTCCCGAATAGATAGTGGCTTTCGCCAGAAACATACTGTCGCTCAGTCTGTCGAGGTTGCGCAAGAACTTCTTCACGCTGTCGTCTAATCCATTCTAATTTTTGGATAATGAAAGAGCTAGCATCTTCATCACTCAAATAATCGGGCATGGAAAGGTGTACCCTCGCATCGGGAGGATAAACAGCCAAGTGCATATTTTTGATTTTCTTGCGCTCAACTTCAACTTCCAGGTCAGAGATTTTGAGTGTATCCATCAAAATTCGCGATGATATTTTATTAAATCCATAACGCGATCAACATCAAAAGGATGCTGACGTGATAACACATCGAGATGATCACGCAGTTTCTTTTGCTTAACCTTATTGTTTCGCCAACCGACTTTGGCATTAGTTTTTATGGAATTGAATACCTCAAGCGCAAAGTCGGCATCTTGTCCAAGATTATCGTAGAGTGCACGTTTCGCTTCCGTATCAAGCCGTGGGTCGGTTGTGCGATTGTTTAACTCTCTCGCAAGTTGTGCAATTGCGATAATGTATGCCTTATATTCAATGACACCCTGACGATATTCGGCAAGCAAACGATTGATGCGCTCCGAGAATTTTTGGTATTCTTCAGGGTTGCTATCGCGTTTACGATTGATTACACGGCGCACGTTGGCTGTCATTGTAGATGCAACACCTTCTTTGCCTCCGAGCACTTCTTCTGCTTCTTTCTCCGCTTCGTCAGAGTTGTCATCAAGGATAAGGTCAAGGAAAGAAATGTCTTCGAGAGTGGCGAGAATCTTGGAATGTTTTGCCTCCACATAGTCATCAAGCATTTGGCGCATGGCCTGGTCGTACATCTTCATATCGACAAGGTCACCGGCACGACGCATTATGGCCGTACAGATTTGGTCAAATGTTTTGACACGCTGAAATATATTTTCAGCTTCCTCTTTTGTGTAGCTGCAGCGTTCCATATCCAACGCTATAGCCGAGTAACGTGTTATAAGAATCTTGACAGCGTTGTAGAACTGCTCGCGACGTGGTGCACTTGCGATGGTTGCAGCTTCTTCCTCGTCGGGCTGAGTAGTGCGAGGGTCAAAAACGAAATAATCGAAAAATTCATTTGTCGTTTTTGGTGCGTTGACCGGTTCACATAGTTGCTCAACTCTTTCAAGGGCAGTGTCAAGATCGCGTTTAGCGTTTTCAAATCTATCAGACAGTAAACCTTCGACATCTTCTTTATCGAATTCTGAAAAGGCACCGCTTGTAAAGTCAGTGATAGACTGTTCTATGTTTCTAAACAGTTGCTTGTAGTCCACGATGTAGCCAAACTCTTTCTCTTCGTGTTCGTCGTTCTGACGGTTCACACGGCATATAGCCTGAAATAGGTCGGGACCTTCTTTGAAGTATTTGTCAATGTAGAGATAGGTTGCAGAAGGAGCGTCAAAACCTGTGAGCAATTTGCTGACAACAATCAGCAGTTTCATATCTCCGGGATGGTTGATGAATTGGTCTTTAGCCCATTCCTCAAAGTCCTCAGGAGTTTTAGAGCCAAACATCTCTTTTGCCTTCTTTGTCTTGTATTCAGCTTCACTTTCTGTCTCGCCCGATGAAGCTTCATCGGGACCGGCATCCTTGCCGTCGAAACTTGACACTACTGCGCAATGATTTTTGAGAGGCGTAGTTTGAAACACATCCCAAAAACGGAACGCCTGATAAATACTATCACAAACGAGCATTGCGTTACCCCAACCGTGGCTAAGGGCTGGTTTCAAGGTCATATCCTTAACGATGTCGGCAACGATGCGTTGTATGCGGTCTTTGCTTGAAAATAGGTTTTTCATTACAGCCCAACGCCGTTTCAATTCCTCTTTTGCTTTAGGGCTAAGCGGTCTGGAAAGATTCTCGAATAATGCGTCCACAGCTTCCTCATCACCGAGATTCTGCTCTACTTCGCGTGACTCGTATCGTAAGTCAAGAACGACCTTATCATCAACAGCTTCTTTAAAAGTATAGGTATGTATATAGTTGCCGAAATTCTCACGTGAAGTGAGTCTGCTCTTTTGTTTACGAAGCAGTGGGGTGCCTGTAAAACCGATCAGCATTACATTGTCGCCCATAATCTTCTTCATTGCTCGATTGAGCACTCCGCCCTGTGTGCGGTGGCACTCGTCGACAAACACGAAAAAGTTGCCATAGGGCTTAAAATCCTTGGGTAATTTGGCCGCCAAATCTTCCATGTACTTTTCGGGAGAGCGTTTGCCACGCAATTTCTTTTCTTCAGGAGAAAATGCGGTGTCTTCACCTCCGGCAATACCGAATTTATGAATCAGGGTACAAATTATGGTTGGGTTTGGATTCTCCCTAAGTTCATACTGCGTCTGTTTTCCCGACAAGATACGGAGAAGCTGTTGTCCACTTTTTGCTCTGACCGGTGCCATTCGAGCATCCTTGAATCCGTTTTCTATTTGTTTGTCGAGTTCATCACGGTCGGTGATAATAACTACCTTTGCATCGGCTACATTCTCAATTATCCACTGGGCGAGCCATACCATCATAAGGCTTTTGCCAGCACCTTGTGAGTGCCAAATGATACCGCTCTGCTTGTTACGGATGCGTGGTTTTGCCGATTCGAAAGCGAAGTATTGATTGGGACGGCATACCTTTTTTACACCGCCATCATAAATTACGCAGTCATGTACAAGTGTCAAAAAACGCTCTGGGTCGAACAATTGAAGTGTTGAGCGGTCAAGTTCATTAGGGAACTGCTGACGTGAGAATTTTTCTTCAATAACATCAGGCTCGGGGTTTCCGCACGGGTAACTGTTGCCGGTAGGCTCTTTCCACCGCAACCAAAATTTTTCAGGAGTGAGTATGGTGCCGTAATGCACTCCCTCACTATCGTTACCTGCCAACAGAAACTGGGCAGGAGCGAAGAAATGACTAATCTCCCCGTCTTTTTTATTATTGCGAATCTGCTGCCGGATGCCATCCTTGACACTAACGGTTGACTTCTTCAATTCAATTACCGCAAGAGCAAGTCCATTGACATAAATAACTACATCAGGGCGGCGCGTGTGGTATTCTTCGATGTTACGTCTAACAGTAACCTCTTCGGCGAGTGACCAAATGTTTTTACCAGCATCCTCCCAATCAATAAGTTGATACGTGACAGCGCGTCCATCTTCGCGATGAAGATTCACGCCATAGCGAAGCAATTCGTATATTTTAAGGTTGGCATCGTAGAGCGAGTTATTGTCAATAACGCGATTTATTTGGCTCTCGATAATGCGCACAATTTTATCAATCTCCGTTTGAGTGATGTCATGATACTTTTCGCGCATATAGCGTGAAAGTATCTCGGGAATTAGCGGACTGTTGTCAGAGTCCTTTTTGTAACCCAAATATTCATACCCACAATAATCGTGGAGGAGATTAACGATGCGATTTTGTGTAGTGCGCTCGCTGTCAACGCATGGTATAGAGTTCATATCAGACGAATTTTTCCAGTTAATAACTGTTGCATCATCCCTTGACGGATTGCAATATATTTATCTCGCTTAGTTTCTAATTCGGCAAGTTCTGCATCCATGTCGGAGAGAATGGTTGCTATAGCTCGCTGCTCGCTTAATTTATTGGGTAGCAATATGGAACTATTTAGAAATTTCTTTTTGGGCAAGTTGTAGCGAGTAGAGCCTTGAGCTAATTCTATCATTAGTTTTCTCCCGATAGCACTTCGAATTAGAAATGATAAAAAGAGAGGGTCTATTTCATCGTTGAATATTCTGAATCCAAAGCAAAAACTATTTAGATATAGGTCTGGTATTAATTCCGAAACAAAAGAACACATACCAACTTCCTCTGGAGTTTCTGAGGAGGTATTTAAAAGTAAATCTCCTTTAATGACAGAGTTTTGCTTTTCGTTTTTTCTTACATCAACACGTTGAAGAATAGATTTGTCTATAACAGTATTGTAAATAACATTTACAAATGTAACATAATATGCATCTCCATGACCGAAGTCATTTGCAGATTTTCCAGATAATCCATTGAAGGTACTCCCGAAACTTGAAAATTGGTATTCTTTCCACGGTTCGGAGTAACCAGTGAGGCGACGACGAGCTGTAAGGAGATTTTGCATGGTTGCGGTCATTATCGCCCGTTTCTTCTCAATCAACGCTTCCATCTCAGCTATAAGCGTATCTATATCACTCAGAGCCTCGGCTATCCGCAACTGTTCAGTTAAAGGTGGTCGATAAATAGGAAGCTTTTTAGCGATGTCAGCGGTAAAACTTTGTTGTTTAGACCCTTGGCTGAAATTAAACGCTAAATAGTCTGACCAAAGACGATAGAACCAAAAAAGATAATTCACATGCATTTTATCTGAACTTGTTATCGCCAAACACGACTGATTGGTCGTTGCTGGAGTTTCAACAAATGCACATCTACCTCTTGTCCCTGCTGCTTCAAGTCCTGTTATTGCAATGAGAAAGGTACCCTTAGGGTATATTGTAAGGTGGGTTTTCTTTTGTCCCTCCAAAGAGATATGTTCAATTGTATCGGTAATGCGATTAAAGTTCAATTCGCCACTTGTAATCCATGGAATATTACCAACAAAGTATGATGAAATACCACGAAAAGGGGTTGCACCAGCAGAAAAAGTATTTAGAAAATCCGCAAATTTTCCAAATTCCCAATCTTCCGGAATTGGTCCGAGTTCGGTTTCTTTGAAAATCGTCTCAATCATAATTCAAAGCCCATTTTAGCGAGGTGAGAATTTACGCGCTCTTCGAGCGAGCGCACAGAGAAATCGATGTCGGCGAGGCGACGAGCATAGCGGTCTGCAAGCGCCGTCACCTGGCCCTCGATGGCGAAAGTAACGCGCAAGGATTCGTTGATGGCTTCGCCAACAATAAAGGTATGCCATTTTTCGTTGACAACCATATCCTTTATTTCTTCGTCGGTCAGTGTCGGGTATTTCTTGACAACAAGTGCTGTGAGTTTAGCAACTGCGTCTTTTGCTGTTTTCTTAGCTACTTTTAATTTGTCGGCAAAACTAAGATAATCACGGATAATAGTCACATCTTCGTCATCAGGAGCAGTCTTTTCAAGATTCTTAAGCGTCTTTTTAAGACCGGCAACTGTATCGTCGAGTGTTTCAGAGTTTTCTTCCTCCATTTGTTCTATCTCACTATTGAATTGAGCTACGCACTCCTCTGCTTTAAGGACTGCATCATGCTCATTTTTGAAATAGCGAGTTACCACGATATCTACGGGAAGTAAATCGCAATTATAATCACGGAATGTTGGATTCTTTTTAGCTACAAATTTGACTTCCTTCGACTTTTTATCGGTTGTGAGAGTTTCGCAACTGAGTTCAACTTTCCAACCATCTCGCGAAATAAGATAGCAGTCGTCTTGCATGGTCGAATGCCAATAATTCATCAATATGTCATAGACATCGTAGGCATCAACCATTCCGTCAACTTCGCCGAGAGTTTCGAGCAGTGCCTCGCTCCAATCGGTCATAAGCTGTTTAGGATTACATCCGGGAGCGAGTGAGAAAAGTTGCGGCTTGATAAGATTAAACCACTCTTCGATAGAATCAGAGAAGAAGCCGCTCAAAGTGCGAAACTCTTTATTGAATGAGATAGCGTTGCCTACCTCTTTGCGGTCTACTGCGAGGCGGTAATAGCCAGGAACAAACGGTGCAAAGAGTTCGTTTTTAAGAGTTGGACATAGTCTCCATACGTATTCGAACCCGTTATCAACATCATTGGCTGGTAGTCCGCCATTTAGCTTCAGATGGGCATATAGGTCGTGCTGTATCTCGGTGTCTCGTGGTGATATATAGCGCGAGACATTGAGATTGCAGTCGTTGCGTTCGTTGGTGATTTCTGAATATGGCACGAAGCGGGCAAAATGTGGAAATAGTTCATTGTCATCAAGTTTGCCATTTGCTTCAAGAGTTTCAAGTGTCTGCCATGTATCAAAGATTCGGCGAATATCTTGTTCTCGCAGACGATTCTTAGCACCATCCTTGATAAAGCCTTCACGAGCATCTATCATGAAGATGCCTTTTGAGGTGAGAGCTTTGGCTTTGTCAATAATGATGATACAGGCAGGAATACCTGTGCCGAAAAAAAGGTTGGATGGTAAAGAGATAATGCCACGGATATAGCGACGCCCAATAAGTTTACGACGCACATTTTCCTCCTCGTTGCCACGGAATAAGACACCATTAGGCAAGATACATGCCGCACGACCTTGTGATTTGAGCGATTTTATGATGTGGAGCAGAAACGCGTAATCCTCATACCCTGCAGGTGGAATTGGAGGTAAACTATCATCAGTTCCCCAACGTCCGTATGTATCGTTTATTTTGACTTCGCCTTTAATCCAACCTTTCTGTGAGAACGGAGGATTGGCTACAGCGTAGTCAAATTTCATAAGTTCATTAGGGGCATCCTTGAAGAACGGCTTCTCAATAGTGTCTCCAACTTCAATTTCGGCATCATCAACGCCATGCAGATACATATTCATCACAGCCATGCCGCGAGTTGCACCATCAAGTTCCTGACCAAAAATTGAAACGCCATTTTGAGCTTCGGCTTTGGCACGGAGCAACAATGAGCCTGAACCGCAAGTGGGGTCGTAAATAGAAATCTGGTCCCGACTATCTTGATGTATGCCGAGTATCATGGCCATTAGGCGTGATACTTCCGCAGGGGTATAGAACTGACCTTTTTTCTTGCCGCTCTCAGCGGCAAAGTTTTTCATAAGATACTCGTAAGCATCTCCAATGATGTCATCGTCACCGGCACGGTTGCTGCTGAAGTCAAGGAAGTCCTTTTGAAAAACGGCAATAAGATTGCTGAGGGTATCAACTTTTGCCTTTCCACTGCCAAGTTTGGTTGAGTCGTCAAAATCAGCTTCGTTAATAATATTGTCGAGGTTTGGGTTAGCCTTGGCTATTAAATGAAGCCGTTTTTGAATTTCTTCACCTATGTTAGCCTTTTGTTTGAGCGCAACAATATCATTGAATGAGCAACCTTCAGGGAGCTCAAAATAGAGGTCAGATCCAGCTTTAACCTTATCCGATATATATTTTAGAAAAAGTATTGTCAGTACATAATTTTTGTACTGACTTGCATCCATACTTCCACGAAGTATATTGCAGCTTTCCCAAAGGATACTATATAATTGAGTCTTCTTAATTGCCATATTTACTTAGTGCTATTTCCGTGAAGGAGTGTACGGGGATCGACATTCAAAAGTTCAGCAATTTTTACAAGCATATCAAGCGATGGTTGCATTTTGTTGGAACACCATCGGGAAACAGTCGCTTCGTTCTTTCCTACTTGCTCTGCCAACCATTTACCGGTTTTACCATTTTCAACCAATACAACTTTTAGCCTGTTTATCTTTTGCGATTCCATATCGTTTGATTTGCTGATAGATTACAATACTTTGATGTCTGATGCAAAGTTACAAATAAAAGTTGGAACTCAATCCTTTTCACTCGACTATTTGACGTTATAGCCTGTAAAATAGGTTAGATATGAACCGAAAGAGTAAGAACGAGACGTTTATTCCTAATTCATAAAACTTTTAAATGAACTACATGGATGTTTTACTCTAAGCGTACTACATATACGCTTGAAATAAAATAAAACCATGTTGACTTCAATGCGTAGTTACTGTGACACCTATTTTATTACTTAGCCTTCAAAAAGAAATAATAAAGCCTGCTCATGGCTTCTCTTACCGACAACTGTTTGTATCATTCTCCTTTATTCCTTTTTTGAAGGCCAAATCCTCTCAAAGAAGCGAGAATTGTGTATAAATAAAAGTTAAATATGTTAAATCTCCAGCTTTAGAACCCAAATAGAATCCACATCGTCACTTTTCTACCGTATAACGTGCAAATTATTGAACATCAATCACTAACAAATACAACGGCTGTAGAAATCTAACCACGATAACCATCCCTAATTCTGTAACGTATATTGAACCAAAAGCATTCAGAGGATGCAAAAGCCTGACATTCCTTACAGTTCCAAGTTCGGTAACGAACATTGGCAACGGAGTTTTTGCCGGCTGTAGTAATTTGGAAGAAATAAACGTGGATAATGCAAATAGCGCATATACAACTGTAGACGGGGCACTTTATACAAAAGATTTATCTATGATATTACGTTATCCCGAAGGGAAACGAGACGTAAGTTTTTCTCTTCCCGAATCAGTAACGAATATTGGAGAGGGTGCTTTTTATAATTGCAGAAATCTGAAAGAACTTACCATACCTAATTCTGTAACGGGGAATGTTGAAGGTGATTTTATTTCCGGTTGCTCCAGTTTGCAGAATATATATGTGTATAAAACAAATGGCATATTGACAAATTCCATTAATACTGATGGTATTACAAACTGTGTGATGTATGTTCCATCAGGATTATTTGAAGAATACAAAACAAATCAAAACTATTCTAATTTCGACATACGCTCAAAGAATCTTATCATTAACGATTGTTCTGTCAATGAAAACCCAACACCTACATGTGTAAGTCTAAAGATGAAACTATCGGAAAAGTATTGTCATATTACAGAAAGTGGGATAATTGATCACAACATAAAAAATACAGGAGACAACATTATTGTAATGTCACTTGAACCTGAAAAAAACAATGATATTTTATTCTATACCGTTGCTGATGATGGGTATAAGGAAACTAAAACCATAACCATTACTACTCCAAAGATAGACCTTACGACCCAACAACCACAAATTATGACGAACAACAGTGTGTTGGTGATAGCGACAACCAATATCAGCGATGAAGAATCCAATGCCGGTTTTCAATGGATTGAACGTGATGCTCCGGAAACTATCGTGCCAAACGAAATCTATGCCACTGTACACGACGGCTACTTGAAGTATAATATAGACATCAATGGTTTACAAACATCATCTTATTATAAAGTGCGTGCTTTTTATAAGTCTGCAGCCGGTAACTACTATTACGGTGATTGGCAAATATTCAAATGCGAGACAGATGGTATCGTTAATGTTCCCAATAAAACAGTCCCGGTTGTTGAGGGTTATTACAACTGTAATGGCCATAAATCCAATGTTCTTCAGCGTGGCGTGAACATCATCCGCTATACTGACGGTACGACATACAAAATGTTTGTAAAATAATCCGCAATTAAATGCGGATTTAAGGCTTATCATTAAGACGGGAATACATTTTTTCCCGTCTTAATAGTAATC
This sequence comes from uncultured Prevotella sp., assembly GCF_900549175.1. Taxonomy (GTDB): domain Bacteria; phylum Bacteroidota; class Bacteroidia; order Bacteroidales; family Bacteroidaceae; genus Prevotella. The sequence continues at coordinate 43,889 of NZ_URNN01000002.1, forward strand.
TGAAGAGAGATTTAACCATTTTGATACAACATCTCTCGGATTTTATCACTACCTTTGTCATATCTTTTAAACTAAGACATGTAAAGATTATGATACTTACAACAACACCATCAATCGAAGGCCACACCATCCGTGAATACAAGGGTGTGGTGACGGGTGAGACCATCATCGGTGCAAACTTTGTGAAAGATTTCTTTGCCGGCATACGCGACATTGTGGGCGGCAGAAGTGGAAGCTATGAGAAAGTGCTCATAGAGGGAAAAGACACGTCTATGCGTGAGATGCAACAGCGTGCCGAAGCACTCGGAGCCAATGCCATTGTGGGTATTGACATTGATTATGAGACCATTGGACAGAGCGGCTCGATGCTTATGGTGGCCACGAGCGGCACAGCTGTCGTAATAGACTGACAGGTTTCCACCTTTATTTACAGCTTTATTCCGGCCTGTACCTCCATGCCGGTCATTGACGAGCAGTAAACGGTCGTCTGACAGCTGCTACTTCTTTAAAAATGGCCATATTATTATGCTATTTTGCCGGTTTCGATTTCAGATTTGAGATACTGGAAGATATAAACTGCCCCTTGATAGTAAAGGCCACATTCGGGGTCGTTCAGCTTCGTGAATGTAATCGAGGTATAAAGCTCATCAAGGGCGCGGCGAATATCCCAGCCATATTCTGCCATAAGCATTTCGGTAAGTTCAGCCGCAAGGCATTCGATTTGAAATTGTATGTCCTGTGTCATAACTCGATACGTTTTAAGAATTCTACAGATTTTGGGGTGCCAAAGAAGTATTGAACAGCATGGTTACCCCGGAATCTTAGTTCTTCAACCAATGCGGAGGCTGACAAATAGCCCATTATGTAACGGCGAATCTGAACACCAACAGTATCGTCTGCTATCGGACCGGTTACAATATCGTAGGGATGAGCCGGAATATCAGAATTATTTTTACGATTCATTACGACAAACTCAGCCCATTCCACGGAATAATCAAGGAACGTCTTTATATTCAGTCCATTCTTTGTAGCCTCTTCTTCATCAAATTCAAAACATGACAATGTTGGTTCGCCTTCATTTAGAAACCGGGTTGTACGGATGGCCATAGCCTTCGCTTGGTCAGGATTGACATTGAGATAGAATCCCTGCCCGAAATCCTTGCCACGCTTACTACGAGAAAGGTCTATCTTCTCGATAGCCACGTTAGAGCCGTGATAGAGTCGTATCATATCCTGCCTCCTTCCCGTTGACAAATAACTTGGAGATCTGAAACCGCATCATCTATAGAGAGGGTATGTTCGGCTGCATAGCAGTCGAGAAGGAAATCTATGCCCGTAAAACGGCGCAGATATGCGTATGCCTGTGGGTTGGAGAGCTTGTGCCGCTGCGCGAAAGCTCCGACACATGCCACCACATATTCTATTCTGTCAGATATTTCTTTCTTGTCCATGACTATGCTTTATTGCTTATAATCAAATCTTTAACATCAATATCAAGCAACTTTGATTGGCCAATAAATCACAATACTTTGATGTCTGATACAAAGTTACAAATAAAAACTGTAACTCAATCCTTTTCATTCTACTATTTTGACGTTATAGCCCGAACAATGCCATTGTGGGTATTTTCACAGCTTTATTCCGGCCTGTACCTCCATGTCGGTCATTGACGAGCGGTAGACGGTCTGATAGCTGCTGCCCACAGATGAGCGGTCGAAGTAGTCGGTGACGGCAACCTTTGCCGCAACGGTAATACGCCTCCACAAGACGATGCGGGCCATCAGGGCATAATGGATGCCGTGCCCCGAATATGCACGTGAATAGAAAGAGTAAGGCATGGTGCGTTCGTAGGCATACAGCCGGCTGTCATATCCCGTCGTGTTGAAATAAGAGACGTTTGTGCTTACATGAACATTCTTGAAAGAACCGTTGACATATTGGGTTACCATCAGCCCGCGGTCACTCCGTTTGAATTCGGTCAGCGCGAGGTCAAGCTGCGTTTTTGCGTCCCATCCGCCGGCAGAACTGCGCGCCACGGCGAGACGCATACGATGCTCCGTACGGCATATCAGGGCCGTCTTGGCGTCGTTGTCACGCTGCCTTATCCTCAGACGGTAACGCCCCGAGAATGTCCAATCACGATGTGAGAGCGTGGCGGCGAGCATGTTGTCCGACGAATACGACTTTCCGGAAGTCTGATACTTGGGCCAGCCAAAATAAGCCAGGTCTGAGTACGCCAACAGCTGCAGCCGGGGTGTGGGACGCCATTCCGTACCGGCATATACACCGTGCTCGTTCTGCATCCTGTTGCCATCGCTGAAACTTGCGGCGTGCAACGAAGAATACCCGCGGGAATAATACCTATGAAGCACCGTAATGTTGAACCTGTCATCCGGATATACCGTGGCCGAGTGTATTGTGGCAACAGCCCCGTGGCGGTCGGTGGCCGTCTCTCCCTGAAATGATAAAAGATGATTGCGGTAGCCGTAGTATGCACCCGCATTGATGAAGTCGCGCCCGGTGGCGTAATGACGGCGGTAGAGCACCTTGGTGTCGGGGCAGAGCCGGCGGTCAAGACCGGTGTATACGGCGGAAACACCGGCGTGGAGTCCGTTCGCCGCATAGTGCACGTTGGCACCCGCCGTAGTGGCATGGGTGTTGTTCTTCTTTGCCATCTCCCCCATGGTGCGGTGATAGCCGCTTTTCACTATCGTAGCCACGGTACCGTCTTTGTTGAGTGTGGCGTCGAGCGGACGGTAAGACGCGAAGGCACTTGCCTTGAAATGCCCCGCCAGACGCAGTGTGACCGCCGCCCCCTGCATATAGTCGGCCTCCGAACGCGACGAATGTACGCGGATGGCGTTCGCCCGGTGTCCGAGACCGGCGAGCACGGTTGTCTTGCCGAGATTGAACGACGTGCCGGCAACAAGCCCCATACCGAAAGACACGCGGTAACGCCCCACCGTCAGCGATTCGATGCAGCCCAGCTGCCGCAGTTGCAGATAAAGGGAATAATAGTCATAACCGGTGGTGTTCCTGCCGGCGAACATAGGCTCCCCTGCATCCTGCGAGGCTACCATGCCAAAACGCACACGGTCGCGGCAGCTGAAGTCGTAACGCAGCCAATGCTTGTAAGGATAACCGAGATAACCGTTTATGTCACCCTTGCGCCTGTAGAACGGTATCTTTGCCGTGGCAACAAACGTGTGTCGGCCGTCTTTCAGCATCTCGCGCAAAGACGGAAACACCACCTTTCCGTCATCCTTCCCGATATACACCAGATATTCCAACAGTTGTCGCCGTGTGCGGTCGAGCGACTCTATCATGGCCAGCTCGGCGGTGGTCTTCATGGGTCCGTAGCGATACAGGTATTCGCAGATGTCCTCCACCTGACGGTCGGTGAGAAACGGTATACGTTCGAGATCCTCGCGGGTGGCGGTGTTTATGTCGATGGGGTTGGCGGCAAATCCGCCCACAATGTCGTGCCATTCCTCCCATGAAGCGTCGTCAATGCCCTCCGTGTCTTCATCGCCGGCCGTCAGTTCGTACAGCCAATCCTCCCACGGCACATTGCCCTTGTTCCATATCGTGTTCCGGTCTGAATGTATGTTCTTGCCGTCATTCTCCTGCGCAGCCATGTAAGGGCAGCACAACAGGAAAAACAGCGATGCGAAGAAGAAAAAATGGTTCATAGTAGTTAAGATTTAAGAAGAAGTGAAGAGATGTATCAAATATGGTTAAATGGTGCTTTGTAGGGACATATTCTTGTATTTGTCCGTCAAACTTGTCCGTCAAACAGTCATTGAATATCAACATGTTACATGCGGACAAATACAAGAATATGTCCCTACAATGTGCTTCCTTCGCATTTTGACACCACCCTCAATTTTCATTTCAACTTCGACGTCATCGGGCTGCGCACACCCTTGTACCCCTTGAGGAAAGCCTTTGCCGAACCGAAGCTGAGAAACATGTCGAGACGCACGGGGATGTGGTTTACGTCGTCGGTGACGTAGAAGCGTATCAACTCATTGTTCTTGTTGTCTTCACGCTCGATGAACGAGAATACCAGACAGCGGTACTTGTCGTTGCTGCCCTCCATCTTGAACGTCTCCTTACCGAGATATTTCAGCCACGAGTTGGACAGGTGCTTGGCGTCGCTGATGGGCATGTTGATGGTCTGCCCCTTCTTGAATTTGGCCGCGTCGAAGTTGCGTGACCGCAAGAAAATGCTCATCATGTCGTAGATGCACTCGTTATACTCCGACTCCGACCTCACGTGCCGGCCGTCGTGCTCTATGCGGTGCTTTTTCAGATGACACTTACCGGCAGGATAACTGTACCACAACTCGTCCACATAATAACGCTTGCCCTCGTGAGCCCCCTTGCGGAAATACAGCGGCACGATGTCGTCGGTGCAGTACGACAGCAGCGTGTCGCGCATCACAAACACCTTGTCGAGCTTGTTGTTGCCGCGTGTGATGAGACTTGTGCGGTATGCCGGCTTGCCGTCGTATGTAGACTTCACGGTGCTCATCGATGCCGTCCCCACCTTCACCCAGATGAATTTCCAGTTGAAGAACAGGTCGTAGTACAGAAACTCACCCGACTTGAAAGCCTTGTTGTCTATGCCGCATTGTGCGTGGCTGCCGGCTGCGCTGACAGCCAGCAACACGGCTGCCAATATGATTCTGATGCTGAAATGTCTCATTGTCTCCTCCTTTTCTTGTTTGTTTTTCCGTTCTCTTATCTCTTCTGCGGAATACCCAATTCGCGGGCGCGATCGGCGTTCCTGTTCGTCTTCCTCTTCTCCTTGTCAGGCTTCTGCTTGGTTATGGCCCCAGGCTTTTGTGCTGTCAGAGGCACGGCATTTACGTTCCATGCCATGGTGAGGTCCCATTTCGCCTTACACTCTATCTCCTTTGGATTGTAGAACACCGCTTCCGGCTGTATGTCGGCCCCGTAGTTGCCCGTATCCCATACGCCGTTGCCGTTGCGGTCGGTGAAGGCGCTGAGATAGTATTTTCCCGGCTGCACATAGAAAAACTCGGCCGTCCCGTCCTTCACCCTTGCCTGTTTCACAGTGTTGCCCGACGAGTTGAGCAGCCTGACGATGACGTCAACTGAGTCGGGTGTGCCGCTGACATTGACCACAAGCGACCCGAAATCGTCGTTGGAGCGCACCTTCAGACCCGTCTTGATGGGTTTGGAGACCGTGCCGTAGATGTCTTCAAATGCCGCAGAGTCAATCTCCAGACTGTACTCCGTTGCGGGCCGCCACTCGGCCAGCAGTTCATACCGGCGCAGTTGCCCCTTTACGGGATGCAGTTCGAAACGTGCCCTGTACCACAGGGTGTCGTGCTTCGAATACAGATGTATGGCCGACGTGTCGAGCCGTGCCAGCGGTGTGGGCATCTCTATGAACACATCGCTCTCGGGACTCATCGACGACGGTACGCTGACCTTTGGCTCCATATTCTTCACCGGCATCACCGAGTCGTAGGGTTCACCCCGCTTGCGGGCCTTTTCCTGCTCCTTCTGCCACTTCTCTATCTCCTTTTCAATATCCTTCATGCGCTTTTCGTAGCTCTTTTTAGGCTGTGCCGATATGGTGTCGGTGTAGCTCACAAGCGTACCGGTGGTGTCGGTCATCATGTAGCTCACCTCCATCTGCAGCGTGTCCTGGTTGACAAGAGCCGTATCGCGAAGCCAGTAGAAAACGGTGTCACGCTTTTCCGACGATTCAGCAATGAAGGCGTCGGTAGCGTCGAAATTCAGACCTTTTATCATAGGCAGGCTGTCGCTGCCATAGGTGAAGTAGAAGTCGATGCGGCGCGGATCCTGCCGTTCGGTCTTCAGCAGATAGCGGTCGGTCTGCGGTTCGGTGAAAGCCAGCAGCACTACGTTGTCCGGATAGAAATGAGTGTATGGCACACGGCTTATGGAGTCGATGCGCAGCTCGTCGCGCCAGATGGTGTCCTGACGTATGTCCGGTCCGCAGCTCGGCACGAACGTGTCGTGGCTGAAGGCCACCATCTCGCTCTTCTGGCTGTATATGTAGTTTCCGTCAGCATCCTGAAGGGCATACACCCGGTATGTTCCTGCAGCCACACCCTTTATGATGAAACGTCCGCGGCTGTCTGTGCGCGACACCCTTATCATCGGCTTTGTGGTGAATGCCGTGTCCGACAGGTCGTCGTACAGTCCTACGAGTATTCCCTTCACCGGTTCGAGATTACTCGCGTCGAGCACGTTGCCCGCCACCTCAAAGGTGTCTATCTCCGCCCCCGTCGAAAAACAGTACGTATAGTTGCCCATCGGGTTGTTCTCGTTGTTGTCGGTGATGGCATCGGAGAAGTCGATGGTGTATGTGGTGTTGCTCTTCAGCGAGTCTTTCAGCTCCACGGTAATCTTCTTTCCGGCACTCTTTATCTCGGCCATTTCCAGCTGCGGCGGCGACACCACCACCTTGTTGGCGGCATCCTCCAGCTTTACAAACTCGTCGAAAGCGATGGTCACCTTGCGCGACTTCACCCCCGTGCCCTTGTCTGCGGGCGAGGTGTGCACAATCCTTGGCGGCGTCTCGTCATACCATCCGCCGTCTGGCTGCCCCATGCGGGCACACGATGTGACGAGTGACAGCAACGATATGCCTGCCACGGCCATCCGCACCACAAATGCAGACCTTATACTGTGATTCCTGCCTGTCTTCATCAGATTCCGATGTTCATCAGTTGCAGCATCTGCTCCATAATATCACGGTTGTTGCTCAGCCGCGGAATCTTGTGCTGGCCGCCCAGCTTGCCTTTCATCTTGAGCCAGTCGTTGAACAGATTCGGCCGTGCCTCAACAATCTCCAGATGCTGCAGGGTTATGTTTTTGTAGCGTTTGGCCTCGTAGTCGCTGTTCAGTTCCTGCAGGCGCCTGTCGAGCAGCGAGGCAAACCTCTCAATGTCTTCCGGACGCCGTGAAAACTCTATGAGCCACTGGTGACGGCACTTGGCGTTGCCGTCCATGAACACCGGCGCCGCGGTATATTCGCTCACCTCGGCCCCCGTCTCCGCACAGGCATAGGCAAGCCCCTGCTCGGCGTTGTCGACGATGAGCTCTTCGCCGAAAGCGTTGATGAAACTCTTGGTACGGCCGGTGATGACAAACTTGTAGGGATTGGTGGAAGTGAAGCTGACGGTGTCGCCCAACACATAGCGCCACAGTCCGCACGAGGTGGAGATGACCATGGCGTAGTTGCGGCCCGTCTCCACACCCCACAGCGGCACTGCCGTGGGATTGTCCGTACCGAACTCGTCCATCGGTATGAACTCGTAGAACACGCCGTAGTCTGACATGAGCAGCATCGACTTGTCCTGCGGGTCGTTCTGCAGGCCGAAGAAGCCCTCGCTTGCGTTGTATGTCTCCATATAGTGCATGCGGGGCGAGGTTATCAGCTGCTCGTATTGCTTGCGGTATGGTGTGAAGGCCACACCGCCGTGGAAGAACACTTCCAGATTCGGCCACACCTCTTCCAGATGTGTCTTGCCCGTGAGTTCCATCACCCGTGTGAGCACCGAGAGCATCCACGAGGGCACGCCGCTGAGGTTGGTGACGTTGCTGTTCATCGTCTCGTGGGCTATGCGGTCGCGCTTCACCTCGAAGTCGCCCAACAGGGCCGTCTGCTTTTTCGGCACGCGCACGAAGTTTACCAGCGGGTTGATGTTTTCTATCAGTATGGCGCTCAGGTCGCCCACCAGACTGTTGGGCAGGTTGTAGTTGGGCGAGTGGCTTCCGCCGAGAATGAGGCCCTTGCCGTCGAACATGCGGCTCTTCGGGTTGTTGGCCAGATACATGGTCACGGCGTCCCTGCCGCCTTTGTAGTGCATGTCACGCAGTCCGTCGGCACTCACGGGTATGAACTTGCTCTTGTCGTTGGTGGTGCCCGACGACTTGGCGTACCATTTCACGCGCCCTGGCCACAGTATGTCTGCCTCACCGTGGCGCATGCGGTCGATGTCGCCCTTCAGTTCTTCGTAAGTGTTTATGGGAATGTTTCTTGCGAAATCATCATAGTTGTGTATGGTTCCGAAAAGATGGTTCCTTCCGTATTCGGTATCTTTGGCATGTGTCACAAGATGCCGCAACACTTCTTGTTGCAGCGTTTCTGCTCCGTTGATGTGCCGTTCGAGTTCTTTGCGGCGCGGCAGAAACACATTACGCACTATTCCTGTTATGCTCATAATAGATGCAAAGATACGGCAAACTTTTGTAACACATGTGTTTTTCACTATTTTTAAGGTTAACGGAGGGTGAGTTAAGCCAATAGCATTATGAGCATAAATTATTGCCGGGACATTTGGCTTAACTCCACAACTCCCTTTAACTCCTTAAACTCCATTACTCCCTTTAGCTCCTTAAACTCCCTGTCAAGTGAATCTTGCGAAACTTGAGTTGTATTGTATTATACTACAAAACGCCGGCACTTTGTGTTTTTTGCATAAAAGAATCAATACTTTATTTATTGCCGGATTGATATTATTGCTAACTTTGTACCATAGAACCGCGGTATACGGTTCCCGAACAATAAAAAAGCAGAAAGTATGAAACCGAAGAATGACAATCCCGAATACATCAAGGTGTATGACAAACGCACGAAACTGTTCGGCATCAAGATTGAAGGTGCCAGAGAATGGTATGCCGAGCCATGGTTTGAAGAGATAGGCATGGACATCTGCCTCCCTGCCACGCCGACGGTATGGTTCAAGAAGAACGGAGCCTACGGCCTGTATGACATTGCGGAAAACCGCATCGTCATCCCGGCAGAATACGGCTATCCACTGTTTTTCAACACTCATAACAACTGCGCCGTCACATGGAAGAACTATAAGGCCGGCGTCATCGATGCTGAGGGCAACGAGGTCATTCCGTTCATATACGACGAGATACATGAACGCTTGCAGGAAGTGACACTTCCGGAGGAGAAAAGAAGGGTTGTCTGGAATGGCAAAGAAATATATATTGGTCCGACCAGACATGTCTTTCACGGCTACGCCTGTTTCACCAACGACGGCGGCGAGCAGGTATATGACGCAGACGGCCGCCCGTCCGAATATGGCGATTGGGAGAAAGACCGCGTAAATATCGTTAGAAAATACACGAATGAGGAAGCCGGACGGATGACGCTAGCCGAACTTGAGGACTGGATAAGGAAGGAGTTCGGCAAGCTGATGGATTTGGGTTACGGCCTGAACGACGGCAACGGTGACCACCGCAACAAGATAGAAAAACAGGAAAAGAAGGTGGTGTCGCTCCTTTATGACCGACGGCGTATGATGAACCGCGAATGGGAACACAACCCGGAAAACGCCAGACGCATAAAACGCACGAACGACCTCCTCATGGCGGCTGTCCAAAAAGGCATAAAGCTGGGCGACAAGACCGCCCGATCGCTTCAATGGATGGAAAAGGTCCCGAACAAATGCCAGTATAACGTAGAAGTAACCATTCATCCGATGTGGCAGAACAGCAAGAGCGACCTCCGCTACGAGCGCAAGTACAGTTCGTCCGCAAAGGAGAACGCCCGGCTCTTGGATGAAGAACTTGAAGAATCAGACACGCACGTCTGGAACATCATCGCAGCCCTTGGTCATGGCGTGAAGTATGACGACGTGGCCGTATGCTTCGAACAAATTTTCAGCAAATACAAAAAAAAGGAGAATGGAACCTCCGCGACATGACCTATGACGACGGCCATACATGGGATGAAGATCTCCATTATCCTGCCTATCAGGATGTCTATTTCACTAATCCTTTCAACGAACTGTGCGAGCTTTTCATATATTCGTTCGAGGACCTCTGCAACATCAACGACTTCCGGGTCAACGTGGATGTAAAGCTGAAGACACGGGAGCTGGGGAAGAAGCGGTAGGGGGAACTAACCATAAGTCGCATCAGAATCGTTTTTCAGCCCGCCAAATTGCCAAACGAAATTGCGCCAAATTGCCAAACGATTTATAGATTCAAGATAGAAGTGCAACGCTTCTGTCTTGAATCTATACAATCATGCTATGGTATGGGTAAGGAATATATGTTACACCCCGATAACGTATCAGTGGTAGGGTCACAGTCTTGTCTTTGACCACATATACAATGAAAGTCGGTTACTATTGTGTGGCGGGCAAAAACAAGTTCTGCCCCTACCATTGCATGATTGTGCCATTGAGCATTAATATATCACTCGAAATGTCGGACGAACCTCAATTCGTATATTCCGAATTTCTTTTACTTTAACGTATGTTAAAGAGCACCCTGACCGCGATTTCCGCACTACGACGCGAAATACGCGATTTTTCGCAAAAATGGGGAGCGCT
>NZ_URNN01000003.1 GCF_900549175.1 uncultured Prevotella sp.
CGTGCTCTGTTCTAAGCATGGATAGCAGCTGCATGGGTATTCGCTGAATAGTTACCCCCTATTTTTGGTAAACATTTGTTAACTTTGCGCCCGAAATGAAAATGGGCAATTAATAAATGAAAATGGGGCAATGTTAGAAATTAACATTTGCTTATTTGGAAATTAAGAATATAGACGATAGATTTAAAATATCAGAAGTATCCTTGTTTCGCTTACTCTATATAATATCAATGTGAAATGAATATTTTTAAATTGAAGGGTCTGTTGTACTTGTGTTGTCTTTGGATGATGCCAGCTTTGGTATCGGCACAAAAGACGGCAAGTGAGTCCCGTGTCGATACTTTGTCTTGGAAAGAGAGACTTACGTTTCGCACCAATATGGTAGACTGGACACTGCTCGTTCCCAATATCGGCGTTGAGTATGATATTAGGAAAGAGAACTGGAACCGTTGGACTGTAGGACTTAATTTGCGGGGAAACTGGCAGACACACCATACTTTCAAGCCCGGTCTTGTATACAACATACGCGGAGTGCGTGCGGAGTTCCGCAACTATTGGCGTCCGCGCGAAATCAATGAGACGTTTCCGGCACATACAGGTTATCTCGACCGCCTTTTCTCGTGCCGGCGGAAAAAGGTGAAGCACCCCGGTGTGGTGTTCTATCGTGGGGCGTACGTGTCGTTCAACGACTTTTCAATCAAACTCACTTCAAAAGGCTATCAGGGACAGGCGTATACGTTTGGCTTCACCTACGGTATGGTGAAACCGCTCTATGTGTTCAACAACGGAAGCAGTCTCGACCTCGAGCTTGGCATCAGCGCCGGCATCTCATACGCCCGTTACGACGAATACCGTCACGACCGCGAGAGCAACTGCTATCCCGTGACCAAACAAGGCGACCCCAAGGTGGTGTTGCCGCCGACGGTGAGCGACGTACGTGTGGGCTTTGTATATAGAATAGGCAAGTATCCTCTCGCCAAGAAATATCACTGGCGTTACGATGTCGATCAGATATACAGGGAGCTGCAGCAGTCAATTGCCGACTCTCTTGACAGGGTTCGCCGTGACAACAAGCTCCTCGACAGCCTGACAAACGATGCCCGCAATACATTCTGGCATGTATACGACTCTGTGTACAGCATAAAGAAGCACGAACGCGACTCCATTAACGTTATCAAGGCAAAGAACGACGCCATGGAGAAGCAGCGTCAGGCCGAGGCGAAAGAGCGTGAGCGTCAGGCAAAGGCTGATGCAAAAGCCGCCGAAAAGCAGGCAAAGGCTGCCGCCAAAGACAGCATCGGGGCAACACCGGCCGGCGCCAAGCCCGCAGCCGATGACAGCACGGCTGTTCCGGCAGCACCCGGTGCGGACAGCACGGTCGTAGTGACGCCTGTCGACACGACGGGCACGGCCGCACCTGACAGCGTGGCCGTGGAGCCGGTTGCCGGCTCCGACAGCACGGCGGTGTCAGTAGAAGCCCCTCCTGCGGAACAGGAACCGTCACCGGAAGAAGAACCGTCACCGGAAGAACCTTCGTCAGATGAGCAGGATTCTCCTGCTTCTGAAGGCGAAACTGCCGATTCTCCGGCAACTCCCGCCACTCCCACTTCAGAGGAGTCGGAAGAGGCATCCCAAGAACAGACAGAAGATGAAAACAACGAAGAAGGAAAGGAGGCTGACGATGAGGCTTGACATCTTTAAACATCTGCTGGTGGCATCGCTCATCATGTCGCTGTACGTGTTTACGGCATGTTCTGTAGATGCCGACTTGTGTGACTCCGGAGTGCATCCACATGAATGTAAGTTGAAATATACTTTCGATTGGGGCAGTTATGCCGACAAATACACAAGTGTTGACAAAAATGGCAATACAGTCAGTAACCTTCCCGACTCTATGTATGTCATTGCCACACGTGTTGTCAATTTCTACAAGACGGCAATGGTTGTGGGAAGCGGCGTGTCGGGAAAGGGCAACAGCGGCTACTTTGTGTTCAATCCGCCAAAGTATGACCCCATAGCAACCACTCCCGATGCAGATGATCCTTCGGTGACTCCGGAGCCGACACCGGACCCTAATCCGGACCCTAATCCGGAACCCACTCCTGATCCCAATCCAGAAGAACCTGGTAATGGTGATGAAAACACTCCTAATGAAGGTGGTGATGATGATAGCAATACCGGTGGAAACGGCGAAGAGGGCAATACCGGTAACGGCGGTAGCTCTCCATCGGAGATACCCACACGTGCCGACGGGGAGACCACAACCCCTGACGATGACTATATGGATGCCATCAAGCGTGTTGGCCCTATTACGAGCGAGTTTCGCCTGAGAACGGGAGCGTATAAGTTTGTGACGTTCAATATGGATACGGCCTCTTTCGATTATAAGGGTGTGGTGGACTATATGGTGGATGCTTCCACTGATAAGAAGATGCAGGACATCTTTGTGGAATACAGACCTTATAAAAAGACCGATGACAAGCTGGGGCATCTGCTTGACGACTGGCAGGACTACAACAGTTATGCACAATATGTGCAGCCCAACATCCTGCCCGTGTTTCTTGACACCATACCTGCCGGTGATATAGCCACGGGCAGACACGAAATAAAGTTCAAGCCGGCACCGGTAACGCAGAATATAGACATATATTTCACTATAAAGAAAGATTATCCGCGTGACGTGAAGACTGGCAGAGACTCTACTTTCGCCATCGACTCCGTGGTGTGCGAGATGGCCGGCATACCGTACAAGGTAAACCTGCTCAACGGATACCTCGCCATAGAGAAAACGCGCAAGGTGATGTTCAAGACGGAGCTGCTTAAGGAAAACGGCGAGCCGCTCGGTGAAGATGACGAGACAAGAAATAACATGGTGATGAGGGTGCATGCCAACATTGACGTGCCGTCGATAGTGGAGAACAGTACGTCGACCATGACCACCGGTCCGGGAATAATGCAGGTGATGATAATGGCTCATGGTACAGATCCGGGCAATCCAGATGGCGAGCCCAAAAAGAAAAAGCTACAAGGAAAGATAAACCTGTACAACACCCTGAAACGTGCCAAACTGATAAAAATCACCGACGACGGCAAGTATGCCCTGCGTAACGGTGACAGCGGCGTGCTCGACATTGTGGCGAATATTGTCATCAGTGGCGGAAACGTCATAAAGAATAACGATAACAACGGTGGTCTTGACGTATGGCTCGACTATACCGACCACAGGATAATCGTGGACATCTGATGCCCGGAAGCGGAAGATGACAGTGAAAACAAAGGAATCAAGAAAACAACATCGACAAATATATAACAACAAACCGATGATGAAAAATAGACTGCGTATAACAGCATCGATTGCGCTCGCGGCACTGGCCGCACTCTCGTCGTGCAATGACTCGTATCCGGGACTGAACTACGACTATGGCGGCGACAAGATAACCAACAACGAAACTTATGACAAGACCCCTATCATGGTTTTTGTCAACAAGCAGAATTTCTTTTCCGTGTCAGCTACACGTAGCGGTGTTCCGGGAAGAGGTACAGGACCGTTTACGGAAGAAAATATCGGGACAGACAAGTATACCAATGCGCGTTTTTACATATATGCGTTCAGAAAAGAAACATATAGGACTAATCTGGATCCTGGATTGACAAAAGAGCCAGACTTGACTTATACGCGGCTTTCTACTGGGGGGCCGGAAGATAAAGACGCCTTGAACTGTCTCGTTGATGGAGAGGAATACGGTTATGGTATGCCTGCAAAGCTGACCGATGACAGGGTGGGTTCTTTTGACCTTTTGTATAAAAAAGATACAGAAGGAGGCGAACCGGAGGATACTATCGGAACCGGAGGCTATGACTCTGATGAACAGTTATATTACAGTCCAAAATATCAGAATGTAGGATATAATTTCTTCACATATTATATTGATAATCTTAAGGGTGAGGAAAATTCCCGCGACTATATTGTTCCGAACAGAACAGCGGATGCCGTGTCTTATAACATTACGATAGATGGCACGCAGGATATAATGTGTGGAAGTGCGCCCGACCTGACCGCGAATATGTTCGGAGAAGGTGAAAGCAAGCCATATAATTTTAATCTTACAAAAGAGGAGAGAGATGTCATCATCAGTCAGGGAGGTGGCGGATATAGCACCTTTGCCGCCCACCGTGGTGTTTATCCTATAGTGGATATGAAGCATCAGCTGGCCCAACTGAACTTCAAGGCTTATCCTGGAGACGAGAGGTGCAAGGATATCACGATAAAAGCAATAAAGGTTAAGGCTCCGAAAAAAGGAACTCTTACTGTTGCGGCCCGGAAAAAGGAAGAAATAGGATTCGTACCGGATCCGGACTCGGAAGGGGTATTCGAACTGACAGAAGAATCTGAAAATGGTGCAGAATGTGAGAATCTGAAACCAATACAGATGGCGTGGCCATACGATGATAAAGACAACAAGGCACCGGATATCTATGCGGATAGGGAAGAAACGAAGATTGGAGGGGCAATGATGTTGCCTCAGCAAGGTTCGTATCAGGTGGAATTGCATTTCACCCAAATGAAGAGAGACGGAGATGGCAACTATACTGAATCACAGGATCTTGTGGCTACCTATACGATTGAGGCACCGACAGCTGACGAAGCTGGGGAGAAGATGTTCAGAAAAGGTTATAGATATAACATATATATAGTGGTCTACGGTCTGCAACCCATCAAGATGGCTGCATCCATAGAGGGATGGCACGCTGCTGATACTCTTGTTGTGGATCCTGATGATCCGAAATACGATAATAATCCCGATGACCCGAATGATGAAGGTAATTTGTGGGTAGACAAGGTAATTCGCAAGACAGGTACAAATGTATCAGCCAATCAGGATGGACTGCAGAATCAAGATCGTTCCATTTATGCAGTGGAGAGAAAACGAAAGATGAAGTCGAAGGAGAAAAGTATAAAACTTTAAGTATAATCACATTATTAATTAACAAATTAAAGACATGAAAAAATCATTGTTTTTTGCGCTTGCTGTAGCAGGTATGCTCAGCAGCTGCTCGTCAGAAGATGCTATCGGCACTGACGTTAATGTAAATGAAGAGCTCGTTCCTATCCAGTTGGGTCTCACCAACTCTGTCATCACCCGTGGTTCCGGTACTGTCGGCGGTGTTACAGAAGAGGAGAATGTTTGGAAGAATCAGACTGTAAATGTCTTCATGCTCAAGCAGAACACTCTTGAGGAGGCTGAGTTCATCTTGAAAGATCTTGATGGCAATGACCTGCCGGCCGAGAAATTGTTCTATAACACTCCCATGTATACTCCCGATGGAGTGAACAGCGATTTGGCAAAGCGTGTGGACGGACAGTTGAAGTATTATCCTACTCAGGGCAATTATGACTTCTGGGCATACCATGTTGATGAGTTTGGTACAACAGAACCGGCTGTAGCTTCTGAACCGGCTGATGAAAACAACTACAAGTATGTGAATATCAAGCTTGACGGTTCGCAGGATGTTATGGTGGCTAAGGCTGTTCCTACAACAGACGATATTACAGCTCTTGGAGCAGGAAACGAGACCCGCTATTATTCTGCTTTCGCTGCACGTAGAAATGTACAGCCCGCTATGACGTTCAAGCACCTGCTTTCTCGTCTTCAGTTCAATGTGATTGGCGGTAACGAGGATGCTTGTGAAGGTTCGGCTTCTGCTGTAAACGTAAAGAGTATTCAGGTTAAGTCTCTGTCTACAGGTAAGTTGGTTGTAGCTTACACAGGTGAGGAGATGGACCAGCTCATTTGGGATGAGGGTCAGGAACTTGTTCCTTTCGTTTTGAAGCAGCGTGCTGCCGGCGAGAATGAGTTTAAGCAGCTCGAGGCCCTGACACCCGTACAGCCGGCTCTTGGAGAAGACGGTCAGCCCACAGCTACCCGTGTAGGTGAGGCTCTGCTCGTTGCTCCTGCTGAGAAGTATGAGATGACCATTCTGCTCAGCCAGAACGTTCAGGTAAATGAAGATGGTACAGCTGAGGAGAAAGAGTTTACCTATACTACAACTATCGCCCCGCAGACAGCTCCTGCTTTTGTAAAGGGTAGTTCATATAATGTTAACATCACAATCTTCGGTCTGAGCGAGATCAAGATTACCACTACACTGGCAGGTTGGGAAACAGGTGAGGATATACCTCTCTTCCCCGAGGATGACAACATTTAATTATTTCCATAACTTCTAAATTTCATTTATGAAGAAAAACTTTTGGATGCTTGGCTTTGCTGCCGCTGCACTGATGGTAGGCTGCTCTAACGAGGACATTGAGTCTTCGGGCACCGACATCACGATGGGCAACAGCGATGTCGAGATTCGATTGGCATCGAGTGCCGCCGGCACACGTTCGAGCGTAGAGTCGAATGAGGCCGGTCTCTTCGAGGCCGATGGCTTGGGCATCTACTGCTTGGCAAAGAGCTTGCAGGATGTCAATCCCAACGAGACTCCCATCAACTGGAACAACGGTGACGAGCTGGATTTCTCTGTGTGGATGGACAACATCGAGACCAACGCCAAGTTCAATGCAGACACTACAGCCACCGAGCTTATCTGGAAAGACGGCGAGACACGCTTCTATCCCGTGGCCAACTGGTACACCTACCGCTTCTACGGATATTATCCCCGTGTGGAGACCGTTACCAGAACAGAGTCGCGCATAGAGGCAGCGATGACTATTGACGGAACACAGGACGTGATATGGGGTCGCACCAACAATGAAGATAAGGACGCCTACTGCGCAAAGTACTTCCGCAATGCGGCACATGCCGGCGAAATTCCGGGCATAGAGTTCGAGCACAAGCTGATGCGTATGACATTCAGCATCGTGCCGGGCGAAGGTGCTGACGGTACAACCACAGCCGCTCTTACCATGGGTGTGAAGAGCATCATGGTGAAGGACGTGCCTACGCAGGCTAACCTTGTTATTGCCGACCGCAACGACGCTGCCGAAGAGGGTAAGGTGACATTCGACTGGTACAACAATCTGGCCGACTTCCCGCTGCTCGACGCCAACGACCAGCCCCTCGGCGAGGATCACTGGGTGCAGGAGACCGAAACCACTGTCGGTCAGGGTATTCTGCTGCCTGTGCCCGCCTCTAAGGAGGAGAGAATATATACTGTTCAGATTGTCCTCAAAGACAAGGAGGGGCATGAGTTCATCTCAGAGCACCCCATCGAGCTGCGTCAGGGCACTGACTATGAGGCCGGCAAGTCTTACAACGTGAAGATGACCATCAACGGTCCGGAGGTTATCGTGCTCAACGCCACTCTGAAGCCTTGGGATGTAGATACCGACGGAACCATCGGTGACGTGACTCTCTAAAAAAAGCGGAGATACTTTTTAAACAAGAAAAGAATAAAACATGCTGATGAGGATGTGCGGGGAGGCACAAATACCGCCTCTCCCACATCTCCCATCGCTTAACGACAAAAAGATGAAAAAGCTACTCTTGATAGTCTTCATGGCACTGTTGGGGTGCCGCAACATTAATGCGCAGATGCTCGCCGTAAACACCGACGCGCTCATGGACGTGATGATGACGCCGAGCCTCGGCTTCGAACTCGTCACGGGCGAACGCTCGTCATTAGGTGTCAACGTGTTGGGCAACTACAACCCTTGGGGCAAGGACATGAAGATGGTAGCTGTGCAGCCTGAATACAGGTATTATTTCTCCGGACGACCCATGTACCGCCAGTTTATCGGAATAGGTGGCGTGGGAGCATCGTACGACATAACATGGAAGGGTAAGGTATACAACGGAGCCGCTGCCGGATTGGGCATCACCTTCGGATATGTCTTTCCCATAACACACCGCCTCAATATCGACTGCCATGCAGGATTCGGGGCCATATATTACAAGCACAAGGAGTATTTCGAGAATGACAACTACGACCTCGACTTCTCCGTGGGAGGCGTGCAGCGCACAAATGCCGAAGGATACACCCTCCTGCCAACACGCATCGGCGTGTCGGTGACATACATACTGAAATAGAAAATTCTTTTAAAACCAATATATAAAAACGATATTATAGATATGAAAGCGGGACACAATGCCATATACACGCTGGTGACGATAATCCTTTGCCTATGTTTCGGAGTGAGCGGGACACGGGCGCAGGAACCTATTGATATTCAAGGTAGGATAAAGGTTGTAAACAAAATCTCTGGAGATAACGGTGAAACGAGAATTGACACAATGGCTCAATTCGTTTTTTATGGAATTTTCGGTGATATGCAAAAAGCTCAAAAAGCAATGGCTGAATTGGATAAGTTCAAATTTGCGTCATTGAGTGACAAGGCCTTTCGTGACAAGTGTAGGCAGGTAGGATTCGGCTCCCAGACCAAAGGAAACGGAACATTTTCGACGAAAGCACTTCAAGGCATGGTGATTGTTGCTGTTACTAAGTATGGTGATGTGTCATTGGATAAAAATGGAAAAATTCCTGCAACAAATATAATATCAAGCGGAAAGTCTTATTATAATATTGAGATAGAAACGCACAACCTTGTAGGTGGTGGAGCACAGGGAACCCAAAGAAGGGTGGTCGGACCTCCTTTTGACACGGGAGACGGTACGATTAAGTATCCTATTGTAGCAGAAATACCAAGAGACAAAGTTTTCAAGAATACACGAATAATTGTACAATCGTACGCCATTGACTGTATTACAGAGGACACGATGTCTTATCTAATACCTATTGTCCTTGAAGGAGACTCATATCATGAGTTGCAGGACAAACGGCGTGCTTTCGATTACTTTAAGAACGACAATTTGGCACCCTGTTATTATTCGTTTGTTATTGATGGCTTCCAAGATGTGGATCCGTTGAAGACTGCAGATGTGAAGTTAAGCCGTGAATATATCAAGATGGACACTCTGAGGAGGCAGAAAGAAGTGGATATGAAGAAAGACTCTGTCATGATAGTTGGTCCGGTTACTCTTGTACCTGATTCGTTGGGAAAAAATCTAATATTCGGCGCGACTATCAAATACAGACTACCTCATAAGGATTCTATATGTCGTGGTGCTTATGTGTGCGCTCTTGAAAACTATCACCGCGTATATGAAAAGAAATTGTATCCTGGAACGTGTTTGGTGAACAGACCGTTCAAGTTCCTCGATTTCTCCGCCGGTATTCCCGATATGGAGCTATCCACCGATTTTCAGGAACCTGCCGAGGAGAATTTCGCTAAAGTGAACGATAAGTTGGATTTGCGTTTCTTGCAGGGAAAGGCGGAATTGGCCAAAGATTCCATAAATGATTTGGAGGCGGCTCGAATGGCAGAGGTTCTTGGCAATCAGGAAGGTCTTCTTAGTCAGACGGTTACTATCACTGCAACGTCTTCTCCTGAGGGTAGTGACAAGATAAACAGGGATTTGGCTGCCAAGCGTGCTGTAGTGGCAAGACAATATCTGTCTCGTCTGTTACGTGGTGTTACTCCAAAGACTGAGACAAAACTGTATACATGGGATGAAGTGGCTGACCGATTGGCTGCTGATGGTAAACGTGTGGAAGCTCAGGCTGTGCGTGACGTTATTGCTGCAAATGGCAACAATAAGCCTGCACTTGATCGTGCCATGAAACAGCTGGAATTCTATGAATCGCTTGTTGTGCCTGTCATGAATAGTATGCGTGTGATGAGCTACTCGTATATGTTTGAGAGAAAGCATATCATGACGGAGACGGAAGTTGTCAAATCATATTACGACAACAAACGTAATTATCTTGAAGGTAAAAATAAGTTATCAAGCGGTGACTTCTATAACCTTTACAACAATATAACAGACTCCTTGGAACTTGATACCATTACGGTGATGGCATACAACCATTTGAATTTTGCAGAGAAGAGGAAAAATCTGTCAGCTCTTTATAGTGAGCGTATAGCCCCTTACGTGCTCAACCGCATGGCTCGTAGGTTGCTGGATAATGGAACGCCTGACACTATGATGCTTGCTCCGTTCATTGATGAGCCTGTTAACGATACAGTATTTGACAAGGAACTTAACAGAAAGAGACAGATGCTTGATGTGCCTGATGTATGTATGAACAATCAGGATATACTTATAACGCAGGCCATGAACTACTATCAGTTGCAGATGTTCCCGCGTGCCCATAAATATATTTCTTGGATAAAGGCAATGTTGGGGGCAAAAGCACCTGAAGCACTTAGTAAGATACAGGTATATATGGACCTGATGACATATTTTTCGACAGATGAGAAAAATCCGCGGTTCAAGGCGGCAAAGAAAGCTGTATTGGAACAGAGTGACAATAGGGCTATATTGTATACAGAGGTGCCAGAATGGACAGAAATAACTTTTGAAGAGACTAATAATTTGTTAGATAGAATGGCTGATGACAACCCTAAAAAATGGTACCTGAAAGGTATGCTTTGGGCGCGCAAAGCCATGGATTTAGACGGTGAGCCGGATTTGAGTGCATATTATCCTGAGGATAAGGAAACGTTCCGAATTCTGTCCGATGCAGAGGAACGTAAACTTATGAATGAGAAATATGAAGAATGGGAAGAGTATGACAAGAAAAAGGAGGAATATCTGGCACAAAAGAAAAATAACCAAGCAAAGGATGTTGTGGATATAACAGGTATAAAGCATTATTTGGCTTATTTCCATCATAGCTTTAAGTTGGGTGGTCCTTCGTTTAAAAGATATTATTATCAAGAGGGACGTGTGAGTGAAGACTTGCGTAAGAAATATCTGTATTTAAAAAAGGATTTCCCCGCATATGAGGAATTGTTCAAACTTTTAAAAGCCCGTGACGATGAAAATCGCGCGTTACTGCTTGAAGAAAGCGCCCCGTCAGCCGGTAATACTCCAGCAGCGGAACAGAATACCACAAGCGAGAATAGTGAAAGTTCAGTGACATCTGTTCCTGAAAACAATACGTCAGCTGCATCAGGGGATAATGTGACACCAGCACCTGGAAATAAAGAAGAGGAGACAAAAGAGTAATGATGAAATTGAAATCGTTTATATTTGTTGCTTGTATGGCGATGGTTTCCGTTGCCTCGGCACATATTGACTATAATGCAGAGCCTGCCGAACGTTATGTTGCCAGTCCTGATACCATTTATGAGGATGAGTCGTTCCGATTAAAAAGAGATAGTATAGCCAAAACAAGAATACCGGAGAACAAGACGAATGGCAAGGGCATCGACGCCATGAAACACCTCCTCGAGCGCCGTTATCTCGCCGATGGCGAGACTTTCACCAAGCGATGGGATGACCACCTGTTTGTTGAGGCCGGTTGCGGTTTTGAGCAGATGGTGCCGCCGGGACAGGGATATAAGTTCAATGCCCTTACTGTGGCCCATCTCGGTTTGGGCAAGCAGTTCAACAAGCTACATTCTGCCCGCGTGCTGTTTAACGGAGCCTTCGGCTATCAGCAGGATTTGGATAAGATTTATTATAAGGTGGGTGTAACGGCCGACCATCTGTTCAGCCTGACATCGTATATCAACGGTTTCAAGCCGTCGCGTCTGCTCGATGTCTCCACCGTTCTCGGTGTGGGGGCACAGTATGCCAAGTATGGCCGTAAGGGGCGTACGGGCACTTCGTATGATGTGCACATGGGACTGCAGTTCCGGTTCTTTACCGGTCCGCAGGGCTATATCAACATAGAACCCTATTACGGAATAGCCACCGACAAGCGCGACCTGAGCGAAAACCGCAACTGGAGGAAGATGGACATGTTCTATGGCGCTAACTTAAACTTCATATACTATCTGCGCAACAACTTGTCTCCGGAGGCGCGCCGCCGTTTTATAAAAGAACGTGCCGAGGACAACGAACTGGTGGCTGACAGCACCGCGCTCGATTCGTGGCGCCAGCCGTGGTTCTTCGAGTTCTCCAACGGCGTGGACTTTGTCGATTCGCATACACTCGGCCTTGCGGAGACCATGGGACACAACTTCTCCATTTCTGTGGGCAAATGGCTCTCGTCGGCCATCGGTATACGTTTCACCGGTACCTCGTCGACAGCCACATGGCTGAAAGACGTTACGCCGGAAAAGCTGTCGCCATACCAGCCGCCCTACGAGCGTGACTTCCGCAGCTATTACGTGGGTCTGCGCGGTGAGGCTCTGTTCAATCCGCTTGGCTTCTCGGCCAACTACAACTGGGACAGTCCGTTGGGATTCTATCTCTTTGCCGGTGGTGAAATGGGACGTCTGATGAAGTTCCAGCCCGGAACGGAACTCAGATGCAACACCCAGGCGTATACCTTCGGTGCCCACTTGTGGGCTCGCTTGACGGACGGTCTGCAGGTGTTTGTGGAGCCGCGTTATACCAATTATGTGTATAAGGTTCCGTATTCAAATGTGGCATGGAACGAGCGTTTCTCAGATGACACATACTCGCTGAACGTGGGTATGACAGTGTCGACCACCGGCATGAAATATCGCCGGGCCAATGCCGCTGACGACGGCGAGATGCGTCATGTGGTGGTGGGACTCGGTGGCGGTACCAACATAACGCAGACACGCAACGGGTACAAAGGCTCGGCGGGGATGCCGTTTAACGGTATTGCTTTCGGCGAATATCACTTCAACCGCATACACTCGGCCCGTGTGGCTTTCGACTTTGTGTCGCTCTCGCGTGCCGGCATAAGCTCGTATACTGACTATCGCATGGACATACCCGAGGAGGGTTATGCTCCCGTGCAGCGCAGCGGGTTATGGAACCACCGTTATTACTTCGGGTTCGTTTCACTGAACTATATGGTCAACCTGACAAACCTGTGTAGCGGCTATCGGCCCGGCAGGCGGTTTGAACTTGAGGCGTATGTGGGACCGACATGCGACATGCTGTTCGGCGAGACGGCAACGCTCAGCGAAAACGAGCGTCTGCAGGAAGGCCACGAGTGCCGGCTGAACGACGAGGTAGAGACTGTGACAAAGTTCGGATTCAATGCCGGTCTGAAGCTCAATGCGCACATCACTCCGCGCATAGACGTGTTCTTCTCACCTACAGTATATGCCTTGCGCAATTTCGGCATCAACGGCGTCAACTTCACCAAGCTCCGTCACATAGAGACGTTCAACATCGGTGCGCAGTATAAGTTCTGACGGGTCCGCCAAGTTTCAGTTCTGACGGGGTTGTCCTGTTGAAACATTATAAGTTCTGACGGGTTCACCAAGTCTCAGTTCAGACGATACTGCCCTGTTCAGATGATATCGCCCTGAAAGGGCAACAAGAACATAGCCCGGGGCAACGCCCCGGGTGATGAAGAGCAAAATATACGCCCTGAAAGGGCAAAAGCATAATTTAAACAAGTGGAATTATATAAAAAACGAACATTATGAAGAAGTCGATGATATATACCCTGCTCGCACTTTTCGTGTGGACAATGGCAGTGCCTGCCGCAGCGCAGAAGAAGCAGCAGAGAAGCATGAAGGAACTTGACCCTGAGGCTGCGGTGGAGGCAGTGAAGAGAGTGATACGCAAGCATCAGGGATTGGGAGGCCCCAATTTCGTGGAAACTGAAATATATCCGCAGTTCAAGAAAAATCCGGAGGTGCTTACCAATATAGGCCATGCGTTCGATTTCCAGATTAATGATACCGTCAATGCCTTTAAATATATAGACAGGGCGTTGGCTGTCAACCCTAAATATGTGCCGGCGTATGTTGAGAAGGGAAGCATATTGTTCGGATGGGCAAAGACACCCGAAGATACCATAACGGCATATGGATGGTATGATAAGGCAATTTCATTTGACCCGAAAAATCCGCTCGGTTATCAGGCTTATGCCAAGGCTTTGGCTAAGAAGCACGATTATGATGGTGCGGCAAAGAAGTTGGAAGAGATTCTCCAGCATGACCCCAATTATAATGTATATGTTGAGATAGGAGCTATGTATGGACTTGCTGACGTGGAATATGCCAGTAAGGCTATTGAAGCTTATGCCAAGGCTGACATGTCCCGTATGACATCCAATCAGATTGCCGGTTATATCACGTTGTTGCAGGCTGCCGGTAAGACAGGACAATGGGGTGCTTATAAGCGTTCAGACTCTCTCCTTACGTTGGCTCTGACGAAATATCCCACTGATGCAAAGCTCAACCGATTGATGATGCAGAATAGTGTGGCCATCCAAAAATATGATCAGGCCATTGCTGCTGCCGATATACTTTTCAACAAGTCGGACAGTGCGGAAATTGACCTTGATGACTTTATGTCATACGCTCAGGCATACGAGGGACTGAAAAACTATAATGCAGCCATAGAGCAGTATCGCAAATGCGTGGATTATGAGATAGTACGCCAAAACTATAAATCTGATGATGCTTTCGACAATGCCAAACGCACTGAAGAGAGAAAGAAGAATACGGCTTGGCAGGCTATAGCTAAGGCTTATGACGCGTCAGGATATACGGATAAGGCCATTGAGGAGCAGAAGAAGTTTATTGAGCACAGACGCGAACAGGGCAAACTTAATGCTCCGGAACTCCAGCAACTGATAAAATTCTATATAAGTCAGGCAGAAATATCAATGGGTGAGGAACAGAAGGCTATGTACAAGAATGCTTATGATGTATGGGCGGAAATTGCTGTAGTTTCTCCTGGTGATGCTGTGTTGGCTTATTATAGGCGAATGAGATTAGTATCAAAAATTGAAGAAAATACTGGAGAAGGTTTGGCTGTGCCGGATGCGGAAATGATATTGAAAATGATACCATATCCGGTGAGTCCGGATATAGATGATTTATCTAAAGCAACATTGGAAGCAGGTGTGAAATATCTTGCTTTCTATTATTTTACAAAGAAGCCGTCGGATTATATAAGCGCCGGAAAGTATTTTAAGATGTTAGGGCAGATTAATCCGGACGAACCAACATACCTTCAGATTATGGCAAGCCCGAGGCTACGTAAAATGATGCGGATGTAGTATTTCATTTAAAAACATTTCAGAAGACAAACAATATATAATGAAACCATATAATATTAAATCATACTTAGCAATATCCGCGATGGCGCTTGTGATTAGCGCCTGCAGCGACAGCACTTATGAGGGCGATGCAGACGTGGTGACGGAGGTCACGCGTCTGCGGCTCTCTGCCGGGGGCGGCGTGACAGTGACGCCGGTAACACGCAGCACCAATCTCGACTTTCAGAACGGCACCTTTGCCGAAGGCACCGAGATAGGACTGTTTATGATGCAGGGAGTTACGTTTGAGAATTACCTTGACAGTGCCGATGCCGCGATGACACCGGATGACGGCGGTACATCCGCCACACGTGCTGCAGTGAGAAGACTCACCGAAGGCGGCAATGCAGAGCTGGCAGCCATGGTGGCTGCGGCTTATGCCGACGGAGTGCATTATGGTTATGAGAATGTGCGGGCGTATATAGACGCCGACGGCAGCATACGCCGTGCCGACGGCGGTCCCGACTTTATCTATCCTCTCCACGCCACCGACCGCGTGGCCATTGTGGCGTATGCCCCTTACGATGAAATCGTCACTTACGACGACCTTATAAGCGGTACACCCGTTGCCGTTGCCGCCAATCAGAATACTGACGGTGACATGTTGTGGAGCGATTTCCTTGTGGGCATCCCCGAGCCTGGCAATCCCTTCCGCGGTGCCGAGGGCGAGCCGGTGGGCATTGACTTCCGTCACGCCATGTCAAGCCTGCAACTGCACACCACGATTACCAATGTGCCGGAGTTCCGTTCGGACAGCGTTATAATAACGATGAAAGATGTGGCTCTGACCGACACCATACAGTTGGCCGCTTCCGCCCGCTCGCTGCAACAGGGCGACGGTGCGACGTTCTTCGGGTCGTTTGCTCCCACTGCCGAGGCCGACACGATATGGCCCCGCACACGCGGCGACATCGTTTTGGCGCGTATGGCCGGACTTGGCTCACGCGGCAACGGTGAGAAGGTGACACTGTCGTGCAATGCCATTGTGGTGCCACAGGCATTTGCCGAGGGACAGCACCCCACTTTCGAGATAACGCTGAAAGGCCGTGGCGAGGGCTTGGCCGACACCACCATCGTGCGTACCGACATGTACGACGGGGTGATTTTCCGCTCTGGCAAAATGAAGATTTACCGTACGTCGATACCCATCGGCGATGACGATACCCCCGACGAAACCCTGCCCGACGAAGGCAAGGACGATGTCGTACTTGGCAGTCCGGAAAAGAAATAACCGTTGAGATTATTGTTCTACTTTGAAAAGAGTTATATAGAAGATGAGAAAAGGATTATTGTTGTTGGTGCTTGCCATTGTGTGCGGCATGGCGGGACGCGCTGAGTCCGTGAGCCGTACGGAAGCATTGCAGAAGGCCAAGGCTTTCATGCAGGGCAAGGGTATCGGTGTGTCGCGGCAGATGACCGAGGTTGCACGTGCGCCGCGAAAGAAGGCCGGACAGACATCCGCACCGTGTTATTACGTCTTTAATGCAGACCGCGGCTTTGTCATTGTATCCGGTGACGACCGTACCGTGCCCGTGCTCGGCTACTCGCTTTCGGGCAACTTCAATCCTGACAGCATCCCGGCCAACATGCGGGCATGGCTGCAGGGCTATGCCGACATGATAGACAATCTCGATTCACTTGGTGTGACGGCCAAATATGATGAGGCTGACGCAACCGTGCCGGCAAAGGCTTTTAAGTCGGCCGACGGACGTTTGTCGGAGGTACCCGTGCTGAGAGCTGGCCGAATCGTGCAGCCGCTGCTCACGTCGACATGGAATCAGGATGCCCCATATTGGGACAACTGTCCTCTGCAGAACTATAACGGTTCTTATTATAATACATATACCGGATGTGTGGCTACAGCAATGGCACAGGTTGTAAACTATCACAAGTATCCTGAAGCCACAACAACCGACATGCCGTCATATATTACAAATACGTATAAAATAGAGGTTTCGGGGGTGCCTGCCGGCTCGGTGATAGATTGGGCCAATATGGCCGATGACTATACAAATTATAAGTATATGACAAAGGAATCCAAACAGGCCGTGGCCAATCTGATGCGTTATTGTGGCGTGTCTTTGGAAATGGATTATACCTATCTTAGTTCTGGAGCCATGACGGCGAATGTGGCGATGGCGCTGAAGAAATATTTCGGTTATGACGAGAACATCTATCATGCTGACAGAATGAGTTATACTATAGCTACTTGGGATGCGTTGTTGTGTAATGAACTTGTCAACAACCGGCCTGTTGTATATCATGGTCAGTCTACGGGTGGAGGACATGCTTTCGTGCTTGACGGCTACGACGGAGAACTCTATCATGTCAACTGGGGATGGGGAGGCGCTTGCGACGGATATTTTGCCGTGTCTGTGCTCAATCCGAATAGTACCGCCGGCATAGGCGCCAGTTCAACGCCTGATGGTTATAGTATGGGACAGGGTGCCATTATCGGCGTGCAGCCGCCGGGGTATCCCAATCCTGTGGAACCTAACAATTTCGACAAGATGATGACCTCAACGCTTAGTGTTGACTCTACAAATGTAATATTTGAAATCTACAATATGACGGGTCAGACCAATACGTTTGATGTGGGTCTTATGTTGAAAGACATGACAACAGGAAGTGAAACGGTAATGCCGTTGATTACCGACGTTGAGGTAGGACCTAATTACGGATGGTCTGGTGTAAAAATTGATGCTAACGGATTTCTCGGTACGTTTAAGGTGTATCCCGTAAGCCGTATTTCCGGAACGGAAGAATGGCTGTATGACCATGACCCCGAGCGTGTTTATGCTTTTGTTGTAACGGACGAGAGTGGAATACAGACATTGGAGTTGCATCCTATTGCAAACCTTGAAGCATCCGATTTTGTCCTTCCGTCCAATCCGTCGGTAGGAAAAGCCCAAGTGATAGAGACCACAGTAAAGAACAACGGTGAGGAGTTCAACGGCAATCTTTATTTCTTCCAACTTGTAGATGGTGAGGAAGAATATGAACTCTTCGGTCGTACAGGTGTCGTTATTCCTCAGGGTGGGGAAGTGAACACTGTTATATATATAACACCGCGTGTAAATAAAAATTATCACATATATGTGGCGGTTGATAAGAATAATGACGGTGAGGTTAATTTCAATACCGAGGTTATCGGAGAATGCCTGCTGACATTCGACGGGGAGGTGCCGGTGGTTGATCTTGAAGCTGTTTCGGCTGGTATATACAATGAACCGATTGCCGGTGAAGACTTTGACTTCTATGTCTCGATAAAGAACAATGGTGACGATTACAGTGGTCCGCTCTATCTGTTCTATGTTTCTGAAAGAATGTATGAAGAAGAAAATCTGATATACCGCGGCATGCATTACGACAAGGTGTCTATAGCTGCGGGTGAGACGGCGGATGTGGATTTCTCGTTTCTTCCCGATGAGACCGGCGAATATTATTTTTGGATAGGAACCGACTCGGAGGCACAGAACATAATCGCCCAATATTCTGTTACTGTGGGCGAACGGATTCCCGATATTGACGGCGACATCAACGGCGACGGTCGTCTTGACGTTGCCGACCTTGTCGCGCTGTCGAAGTACATCTCCGACGGTGACCTTTCCAATGTGCAGGTGGATAAGGCCGACCTCACCGGTGACGGACGCATAACGGTGGCCGACGTGGTGGAACTGGCACGGCGCATAGCAAACCAATAAACGATAAACACAAAAGATAACGAAAATGAAAAGACATATATTGATATTTTGCCTGCTGGCCGTGTTTGGCGTATGCCGTGCCGTGGCCGGACCGACAATGACGGTGTCGGAGATATATTACAACGAGACATACGGATATTGGGGCATCGATATAGGCATTGAAAACGCCGGTGTGCCGGTGAACGCCTTTCAGTGCGATGTGGCAAAGCCCGCGACATTCGAGTTTGTCAACGACCAGACCAACGGTTTTCTCTATGCCTTTACCGACAGGGCGATGAAGGCAGGCGGTCTTGGCGGCGGCACAGTGCCGACGCACAGCATTTCGACGGCAGTGCGTAACAACGGCACACTGCGCGTGGTGGTCTATTCGGCAGACAACACCGTGTTCGGCGGTGAGAGCGGCGCAGTGCTGTTCCTTGCCATGAACAAGGTTGCCGGAGTTGAGGCAGGCGACACCCCCGCAGTGGTGAACCTCACCAACCAGGTGCTCACTTACATTGAGGATGATGTCGTGAAGTCGATATATCCCAACGGCATTATCAACAATCCGTTCCTTACATGTTACGATTCCATGGGCAACAACGTGGCACTGTTCGCACTTGGCGGGTATGATTCGGCCGACGGAATATACACCGATATTGGTTATATCAACTCAGACCTTGCCACCAACAATCGTGTGGTGTCAATCAATATGCTGAATACGGGTGGTTATGACATGACGAGTGAAAAGCTCACTCCTGCAAATACCAATGCACTGATATATACGCTGTCACCGGAGAGTTTCGGGTACAACGACATGAACAAACTTTATCTTGAAAGTGATGAGGAAGGCAATATGCACTGGTGCTGTGACTTCCTTATTCTCGCAGATGATGCCGACGATGGGTTTTCGTTCGACTTCTCATACGATGCTTATGCGACAGGCGGTTGCCGTGCCGACATAAAAGCGTTCGACTTCATGCGTGAGTTCCCCGGCGGGCAGTGGAGCACACTCATTCTGCCCGTTTCACTGTCTGACGAGCAGCTGGCTTCTGTAAAGGCCGGTGGCATGGAGGTGGCGCGCCTCGACACTTATGATGCTGATAAGGGCACTATAACCTATGCCGAGGTGGACAAGTTTGAGGCCAATACGCCTTATTTCGTCCGTCCGTCGGAATCCGGTTTCCTTTATAACGAAGCCTTTTTCGAGAACGTGCAACTTTATCCTACCGACACTCTCAATGTTGTAAGGGCCGGCGAACTGGCCATGCACGGCAACTACGACTATACCACGATAAGCTCCACCGACAGGGTGTGGCGTTATGGTTACGACGCAGAGACGGGCGAGTTTGTGAAGATTGGCAACAACTGCAAGCTGGGCGCCTTCCGCTGTTATCTTGAGCTGCCCGTGACGGCCCAGACATCGGGTGCCATGAGCCGCATCCGCATAGCAGGCCCCACGCCCACGGGTATCGACGAGGTTGAGGCCGATGCCGTCACAGGCCCGGTATATTCCGTCGACGGCCGCCGCGTGTCTGACAACGTGAAAGACCTGCCCGCCGGTGTATATATTGTCAACGGCAAGAAGGCGGTGGTGAAATAAAAGATGTAAATTATTGCATTCGGGAATACCCAAAATATGTAAATTATTGCATTCGGGAATACAAAAACCATGTAAATTATTGCATTTGATTCTCATAAATATCGTATAATATATGGTATTTGAACACGGAGACACAGAGGAGCATATAACTCTGTGTCTCCGTGTTCAAAACATGCCCTACTTATCACTCCAAATGTCGGATGAGCCTAAAATAAGCAGACTTGAGGGTGTGCCAAAATGCAAGGGAAGCGACTTGTAGGGATATATTTTTCCCTACCAAGCACCATGTAGCCATTTTGCAACACCCTCTTTAACATTCACCTTTATCGGTTATGCAGGGTTTTCTTTCCGTTTTGTATGTAGATGCCGTTCTTGATATATGCAGAAGGCACTTTACGGCCGGAGAGGTCATAAACGGGTGAATGTTTTTCCTGTCCGGACTGCTCTACATTTATGATACCGTCGGTATTGCCAATCTTAATATCTAATGTCTTGACATCTGACGCCTGAGTCAAGGTAAGCCATGCACAGAACGGTGACACCTTGGCGGCCTGTTCTACAAGCTCCAAACGGTTGTTGCGAACGACATAGTTGTTTGCTACTTCTGCTACAGATGCCGTCTCGTAAGTACCGGTCATTGTGGCCACATCAGACGAATTGGTAAGCGGCACACCGCCCTGCAGCTCTACATTGTGTGCGGTAAGACTGGATAATGTGGCGGCCGGCTTCACGAAATAGGGTTTGTCGGGAACTACATTCGGACCGACTTCGCGCACAAGCATTTCTGTATTGTCAACAAAATAAGGCTGGTAACAGGCAAGTCCTTCTTCCGGAACAAACGGCAGGCATATATCAGTCCATTTGCCTGCCGTCAAACGGGTGTACAGCGTCACATTGCCGGCCGTAGCCTTTACCGGCCGGTAGGCATAACCGCTGAAAAGCACCATGTCGGAGATGTGGTTGTTCACCAGATTGTTGTTCAGTTTTGCGCCGGCCGCTGTTGTGACAGGCTCTTCACTTTCTATGATGACATTAGGATTGCCCACACAGATGTCGGCGGTAACGGTCTTGTCGGTATTGGCCAGTTTCTCTTCTTCCTTGTAGGTTGTCACCTGGCCGTTGTCCATGTAGTATAGATACACGTTGCTTACCTGTCCCTCTCCGGCGTTGGATGCTATGGTCAGGGTAAGGTCGCCGGCCTTGTCCAGCGTTCCCTCTGCTGCGAGCCAGCACCAGCCTTTGCAGTTGAAGCCAGTGTTATAACCGGTGTTACCGGCTGCGGCCGTCATCTGCACGCCGTTAGTATTGATGATGGGAGCCGTGCCGACTTCATCAAGATTCCATCCGGGAAGAATTACGGCAGACTCTGTCTGATTGTTGACAGAAGCCAATATACGGTTGTTTTTAGGACCGCGTACCGAAGCCACAAGACGATACGTGCCTGCGGGCATGCCGGAGAGCTTGGTTGAGGCCGTTCCGCGGATTACCTTTATCAGTCCGGTGGGGCTGTCTGGCAGGCCGTCCCAATTTTCTTCAGTAACCTCATTGCGTACTGCATTGCCGGCCTGTATCGTCCATGCCGTGATTTTCGGCAGCAGGAAAGATACGTCGCCCTTGTGCTCTTTGATGACATCCATCATGTCGCCGGATTCCTGTACCTTTTTGAAAGCCGTTATGGCGTCTTCAAGTGCAAAGATGGCTTGCTGGCTTACTGCCCATGCCGGCTGATCGTTATACACCTTCTGCGCAGCATTGACAGCATCGGCGAGCTCTTCTTTGCCGGCAGGATTCGAGGTGCTTTCCAACAAGGCCTTGGCCTCTTCTATCTTGACATTCAGCTTCTCCAGATATTCCATATTCATGGTTGCATTGTCGGCATAAGGATAATACCTTACGCGCATGTTGTCAAAGGCCACCCAATCTTGAGTGCCTGAAGCGGACGCGCTGATGCCCACTCTCAGCTTTCCGTCCTTGACGGTAGAGTGCACGGCTGTGCGGGGATAAAAGCCTTTACCCAAATAATAGGTTGCAGAAATGCTGTTGCCGGGCACGTACCACCCGGAGGCGTCGGCCACTTGCTTCTCTGCACCCTGTCCGGTCTTTCCCTCATGGCGTCCGGCAGCCAGGGTGGGCAGGAAGCAAGTAGCCGGCATGCCGTCATCACCGGTGGCGTAAACCGATACGGTGGTGTTCTCATCTGTCACGCTTGCATTGGCTGTTCCACTGTAGAATCCTGTTACGGAAAATTCGTAAACTCCGGCAGGAAGATGGGTCAGGTCAAGATAAGCGTCCAAGTTCTCGTAGTTTCTGAACTCGCCGATATACTCGCGATAGGGGTCGGCAGTGATTCCGGGAGTCGCCGGAGCCTGACTCCACACGTCATCTCCGTTATGCAGACGGTTGAAGTCGGGGTTCTTTATGCAGGCGAAAGTCACGTCGGCCGGACTATCTTCTGTAGCCTCCCTGGCCTGTGCCCAGCGTTCTTCGGCTGTTACCAGTTTCCACAGACAGCCGCTTATCTCATTCACGTTGTCACCGTCCTTGACAGCCTGTCCGTATCCTACTTCACCTTCGTTCAGATCTCCTATGGAAAGCGAGGTCTTGTAGGTCAGATAATGTCCGAAGATGCCGATGGCATATACATTGTCTTCGTTGGTGGGATAGAACGTCAGGCGCTCCTTGGCGGAGGTATTGTCCATGAAGTATTTCTGTTCGAGGCCGAGGCCGTTTCCCACTTCCATATAACCGAAGTGTGTGTTGGTGCCATAGGGGGTGGCCAGATAATAGTCGTCGCCGGTGTCGCTGTATTCCAGCACATACTCACATCCGATGTCATCAAGTATCGGTCGTGTGCCGAAACGTCCTCCGGCATTAAGGTATTTACCTTCCTTGACGTTATACAGGTAATACTTCTGTGAAGGGTCTATATATACGTTGTGTGTGTTGTTGTCCGGATATTCCTGCTCACCGTCTTTCAGACCTTCTTCTGTGGCGAGGGTGCTGATTTGCTCTTCCGTGCCGATGACGAATGTGTTCATCGAACGGGCCGGTACATTTACGTTGATGCAATGTCCGTCGATATCCAATTTCAGTGAGCGTTCCATGGATGCCTCGTTGCCGATGACGGCCACATACATTCCGTCAGGACGCTGTGCCACGAGCAGCAGCTCCTTGTCTGCGGGCTTGTTCAGAATCTTCGTACCCTTACAGATGAAGTGGCTGTAATGCTTGTAGGCATAATATTCCGGCGTATAAAAAGCCGTGCAGGTGCCATTGGCGCGAGGCAGTTTCTCGTTGATGTGGACGAGGGCGTTCTGCCACCAGTTCATGAACGGGCCGCGTCCGTTGCCGCCCAGAATGGAGTTCCAGTTGGTATAGTCCACGCAGCCGTTCTTCAGATAATGGTGGATGAGTTCGAAAGTGTGTACACCTGCTCCCCAGTCGAACGTACCGCCGCCACATTCGCTCTCGGTCTGAATCATCTCCAATCCGGGGTAATCCTTGCGGATGGTGGCGATGGCATCGCGTCCTTCCCATTGGAATCCGGCTCCGGCCACCATCTCTGACAGCCGCTTGCCCTGATAGCCTTCGGCTGTACTTACAGTGTTCAGTATGGTTTCAATGTTATAGATGTCTGCCGTATTCAATGTGCCCAACCATACTTTCACTCCCGGGTTGTGTTCGTTGAGATAAGGAATCAGGTAGTCTGCGTTGAAGCGTCCGGCATCTTCGGCACTCCATGAGGTGTTGGAGTAGTAGTTCACCGTATAGGCCTCGTTCTGATAGCAGCAGCCGGTGATGGGTATTCCCTCCTTGCCATATTCCGTGATGAAGCGGCTGAAGTACATGGCGTGTGCTTTCAATATGGGGTCTTCCATCTTGAACTGGGTCGTGTAGCGCGGATAGGTCACGTCAAGTCCGTTGCCGTAGCCGGCGCGGTTGCTGTAGTGCTCGCTTTTCTTCATCCACATGGGTGGACTCCACGGAGAACACCAGAAGTTCAGCTCCGGATTTTCCTGCATGGCCCGCTTGATGAACGGAATGATGGCTTTACGGTCGCGTTCAAGGGTGAAATGCTCCATGTTGAGGTCCTGCTCTCCTTTTGGCATCTCGTCCGGACTGTACCAGGCATCCCATATCCCGATGCCTTCATTCCGCTCGTGATACAGTTCGGTGTAGAAATTCTCCTGGGCTGCATAGTCGCTCGCCCCCATCGGAATACGCCCTAACGTGAAGCGTAAGTCTCCTTTCGGGTCGAAGAAGTTGTGAAAGAACTTGTCCTGCTCTTCCTGCGGAAGCAGTTGCAAGGCATACCAGTCAAGTTCGTTGAAACATGTACCGAAGCTGCGGAACGTGCTGTTCACGTCGGTGCTCGTGAATTTCAGCCGCAACGGGTTGGCGTCGTTTTCCGTCACCGTGCTCGGATAAACGTGCCAGATGTCGTTCTCCGTTGTGGAAATCTGCAAGGCTTTCATGTCTTGGGCCTGCATGCAGAGTTGGCCTGACAAAGCCAGAATGGTTAATAGAATCTTTTTCATTATTATATGGATGATTAGAGTTTGTCACTGCATTTTACACCTCAACCGTTTATATAAAATACGTTTGAGGCGGTTGTGACACCTGTCCATCATCCATGAAAAAATTCAAGCATAATCTGGCAGGGAGTTAAAGAGACTGTATCAAAATAAGGTTCACGCACATTGTAGGGACATATTCTTGTATTTGTCCGCTTAATAAATGTTGTTCATCAATACGTAACATGCGGACAAATACAAGAATATGTCCCTACAAGTTGCTTTCCTTGCATTTTGATACGCCCTCCTTAACTCCCTTTGACCGAGTTATCTGAACGGCTTGTAGTGAGCCTCGTCGGCCTCGGCAAGCAGTTCGCGGTCGCCACGGCTGTCGCCGTAGGCAATGAGGCGGTACGAGTCGCGGTCGGGATACAGTTCGAGCAGTCTCCTTACCTTTTCCTTGCCGTAACAGTTGGGTGTGGCGAAGTTTCCGGTGATGCGGTCTTCTACTATTTCGGGTTTTGTGCCAATTATGGTGACGCCTTCGATACCGTTGAAGAACGGAGCCACCCACTGTTCGATGCTTGCTGTCACTATCACCACGGGGCATCCGCTGCTTGCGGCCTGCCTGACGGCTTCCATGCCCTTCTGACGCAACAGATGGCGGTTGCCATCCACAAATTCGTCGCAGATATCGCCGAATATGTCCACGGGAAGACCTCTGATTAAATACTTGAAGAAACGTTCTTTGGCCTTGCCGTTGGGGTAGAGGTGCAGTTTCATCAGGATTAAAATGTGCAGGTGGCACATGATGGCCCTGAAAAACCAATATTTACCGAAGGTGTATTTGGTAAATTCAATCAGTGTGTCGCGGGTGGTCAGCGTCCCGTCGAAATCGAAAGCATAAATGGTTTTCATTTTCTTTATAAGTATTAATTGTTTGTTTTCAGTGCAAAGGCCGTAAAGGCTCAATGTCTTGTTGATGTTATAATGCTCAGAAGTATATTATTATGAGGAAAGTCAGTCCCCAAAGCAGTATCGTGATTTGCGTGAAGCGGTCGCGCCAAATCACCTTTGTAGGGTCGCCGGAGTCCTGATCCACCATGGCTATCTGGAGGTAGCGTAGCAGCCCGATGAAGACGTAGATGCTCGTGAGATACAGATATTGGGTGTGGTGACAGTCTATCACATCGGGCGACACCGTGTACATGATGTAGCACACCAGTGTTACGGCGGCGGTGATGGTGATGGCCTGGTTGATGAACGTGAGGTTGTAGCGGGTGGTGTTCTTGCGTGGTGCCTCGCCCGTCTTGTTCATGCGCAGCACGTCGTCGCGGCGCTTGGCGAGCGACAGGAAGAGCGTGAGCAGAAAGGTCATCAGCACTATCCACTTGCTCAGGACGATGCCGGTGGCGGCACCTCCGGCAAGCACGCGCAACACAAAGCCGACGGCAATGGTGCACACATCTATTATGGCATACTGCTTCAGCCGTGCGCAGTAGGCCATATTCATGATGTAGTAGGCTCCGGTGATGGCTCCCACCGCCGGCCGGCTTTCTGCGGGAAGCGGCCCTAACGCTATGGTGGCGGCGGAAAGCAGCAGCATGACAATCATGAGCATGTATCCCGTGCTGACAGATATCGCCCCCGAGGCTATCGGACGATGGCATTTTACGGGATGGCGGCGGTCATCGTCTACGTCGATGATGTCGTTGAAGCAATACACCGATGCCGCCGTCAGGCAGAAGGCAACAAATGCAGTGGCGGATGCCATGGCGGCCGTTGCGTCAAGCAGGCTTCCGCCAAAGAACACAGGTACGAATACAAAGAAATTCTTCACCCACTGTTTCGGGCGGATAATTTTCAGTATGTCGGTAAATCTTATCATTTTTTTATTTGTTTGTTTCGTTATTTTCAAATTTGGTAGGGAGGGTGTGTCAAAATGCAAGGGGAAACACATTGTAGGGACATATTCTTGTATTTGTCCGTTTGTAACGTGTTGATATTCAATGTTTATTTTGCGGACAAATACAAGAATATGTCCCTACAAAGCACCATGTAGCCATTTTGATACACCCTCTTTTACTTCTGCTAAAAGTTTTAAAGTTAAAAGTTACATGTTCAATGTTTAAAGTTACAAGTTGCAAGTTAAAAGTTACAATTTGATGTCACAAGTTAAAAAAGTGGCTTTTTTCTTTCTCCAAACAGAATAAAATACTTAATTTTGCAGTTACTATAATATAATATATCAAATATGGCACAACTATCAGACCGCTTGCAAAGGCTCGCGCCTTCAGCAACATTAGCTATGTCGCAGAAAAGTTCGGAAATGAAAGCCAATGGCATCGACGTAATCAACATGAGCGTTGGAGAACCGGACTTCAACACCCCCGAACATATCAAAGAGGCTGCAAAAAAAGCTGTGGACGAGAACTATTCAAGATACTCGCCAGTGCCCGGCTATGCAGACCTGCGTGAAGCCATTGTTGAAAAGCTGAAAAGAGAGAACGGACTCGACTATACGACAGGAGAGGTGCTCGTGTCAAACGGAGCCAAGCAAAGCGTGTGCAACACACTTATGGCTCTTGTCAACGACGGCGACGAGGTGATAATCCCCGCCCCCTACTGGGTGTCATATCCGCAGATGGTGAAACTGGCGGGAGGCACGCCGGTCATCGTGGAGGCCGGATTCAGCCAGAACTTCAAAATGACACCGGAACAGCTCGAGAAAGCCATCACCCCGAAAACAAGGATGATAATACTCTGCTCGCCGAGCAATCCCACCGGAAGCGTCTACTCAAAAGAAGAACTCGCCGGACTGGCTGAAGTGATTAAGAGGCACGACGACCTGTACTGGCTGACGAGATTTACGAACATATCAATTATGTGGGACGCCACGAGAGCATAGCCCAGTTCCCGGGAATGAAAGAACGCACCATCATCGTAAACGGCGTGTCGAAGGCTTATGCCATGACCGGATGGCGAATAGGATATATCGCAGCTCCCGAATGGATAGTGAAAGGATGCAACAAACTGCAGGGACAGTACACCAGCGGCCCATGCTCGGTAAGCCAAAAAGCAGCCGAATTTGCATATACGGCAAGTCAGGAGTGCGTGGAGGAGATGCGCCAGGCGTTCGAGCGCCGCCGCGACCTCATCGTCAAGCTCGCCAAGGATATTCCCGGGCTTGAGGTTAATGTGCCCGAAGGTGCTTTCTACCTCTTCCCGAAGTGCAGCAGCTTCTACGGAAAGACCGATGGGGAGACCGTGATTAACAGTTCGTCTGATCTCGCCATGTATCTGCTTGAGAAAGGTCATGTGGCCACTGTGGGCGGCGATGCCTTCGGCGATCCGGAATGTTTCCGCATGAGCTATGCCACAAGCGATGAGAACATCGTGGAAGCAATGAGAAGAATCAAAGAGACACTGTCAAGACTGAAATGAGCCGCACCTTTCAATAAATATTAAGGTTAAAAGATGCTAAACGGTGTCATTCTCCGCCATAAATTACTATCTTTGCGGATAGATTAACATTAAAGGCATCCAAAACAATCAACAGTCACACACATTGACACATATATGACTTTATAATAATAACTTAAATTTATAACTAAAAAATTAAAAAAATCAAATTATGGCAACAACAACAAAGGCTGCAGCCCCAGCCAAGAAATCGGGCTCTGTAGGAGTTAAAAACGCTATCTGGATTCTCGCCGTATGCTGTGTAATCGCATACTGCTTCTATTTCTTCGTACTCGGCGATCCCAGCCACTTCGTTGGCGGCGACCCCAAAGGCCATCCTGCAGACTTGATGGGTACTGTGTATAAAGGAGGTTTCGTGGTTGGTCTTATCCTCACCCTGTTACTCTCTGTTATCGTACTGAGCGTTGAGCGTATTCTCGCTCAGAGAGTTTCTTTCGGAACCATGCCCCTCGGCAAGTTCACAAGAGAAGTGAAAGTTCTCATCAAGTCCGGTAAGTTCGACGAGGCAAATGCTCTCTGCGACAAGATGAAGGGTTCTGTAGCCAACGTGGTTAAGGCTTCCATCAACGCTTACAAAGAGGCCGAGCACAACAACACCATGAAGAAGGCTCAGAAGATTGCCAAGATTCAGCAGGCTCACGAGGAGGCCACACAGCTTGAAATGCCTACTCTGCAGATGAACCTCCCGATCATCGCCACCATCGTTACACTGGGTACTCTTACCGCTCTGTTCGGAACTGTGTTGGGTATGATCGGTTCATTCCAGGCTCTGTCTGCAGGTGGTGGTGCTGACTCTACCGCTCTGTCTGCCGGTATTTCCGAGGCCCTTGTGAACACGGCTTCTGGTATTTTGACATCATGGGTTGCCGTTGTATCTTACAACTTCCTCACAAACCGCATTGACAAGCTCACATACGCACTCGACGAGGTTGGTTACACAATAGCTACAACTTACGACGTTAACCACACAGACGAGGCTTAATTGTTTTACCTTTTAATTAGTTTATAATAATGGGTAAAATAAAAATAGAAAAGAAGGACGTCTGGATAGACATGACCCCTATGTCTGACGTGATGACGCTGCTTCTGTGCTTCTTCATGTTGACATCAACATTCTTGCAGCCGGAACCAGTGCAGGTCAACACGCCAAGCTCGGTGTCAGAAAAGAAGGTCCCCGAGAGTGATGTGCTCAACATCCTCATCGACCCGTCTGGAAAGATATTCCTTGGCACTGACAACAAGAACGACATCGTGGCAATGCTCAGTACAGTAACCGACAAGTTCGGTATTACACTGAACAAACAGCAGATGAAGAATTTCAAGGACAACAGTGCCATTGGAGTACCCCTCTCAAAATTCAGTGACTATCTGAATCTTGAACAGGAGAAGATGGCTGAGTTTATCCAGACCCAAGGCGTTCCCACCGACAGTATCGACGGTGGAATGAGTGAATTTCAAGAGTGGATCAAAGCTGCCAAGGAAGCAAACTCCGAGATGAAACTCGCAATCAAGTGCGATGCCAAGACACCGTATAAAGTTGTGAAGACCGTTATGTCGGAATTGCAGGACATGAACGAGAACCGCTACCAGCTTATCACTAATCTTAAGAAAGAGGAATAAGACATGGCAAAGAAAAAAGGAAGTAAGCAGAATAAAAAGCAGACCCGAGTCGACTTTACGCCGATGGTGGATATGATGATGCTTCTTATCACGTTCTTCATGCTCTGTACCACCCTGAGCAAGCCGAGTGCGATGCAGCTAACGATGCCGAGCAACGACAAGAACCTTGAAAAAGAGGACAAGTCCGTAACCAAGGCATCTCACACCATCACCATCTATCTGGCCGGCGATGACAAGATTTATTATATTCCGGGACTCCCCGAATATGATAATCCTGCGTGCATCAAAGAGACAACATGGGGTAAGGACGGAATCCGCAAGGTGCTTCAGCAGCACACCACGGAGGAAGGTATAGCTCCTGTTGCCCGCATAATGTTGGCCAAAAAGAAGCTGGACGAGAAAAAAGGTGCATTCGGCTCCACAATGTCAGACGAGACCTACAACAAGGAACTTGAGGAACTGAAGAAAGGTAATGTCAATGGTGAGAAGATACCAACTCTGACCATCATTATCAAACCTATGGATACCGCCAACTATAGCAATATGGTTGAAGCTCTGGACGAGATGCAGATTTGCAGTATTGGTAAGTATGTCATTGACAAAATTAACCCCGACGACACGAAACTTCTCGGTCTGAAAGGTATAAAGTAATCAATGGCCAATAACATTTAAAAAGAAGAACTATGTCAAAAATAGATCTAATAGACAATAACTGGGTCGAGCTCGTCTTTGAAGGCAAGAATAAGGAATATGGTGCATACGTACTCCGCAAGGATACTGGTAAGAGAAATCTTCAGGCTTTGCTCATCGTTCTTGCTGGTATCGCTCTCATCTTCGGTATCGTAATAGCCAAGGTTGCCATCCAGAACGCAATGCCCAAGAGGGTTGCCGTCACCACAGACGTCGAGCTTTCACAGCTTGCACAGAAGAAGGAAGCCAAGGTAGAACGCAAGGAGCCTGTAAAGGTTGAGATGGAGCAGCAGAAAGTGATCGAGAAGGTGAAGAGTTCTGTGAAGTTCACCGCCCCGGAAATCAAGAAGGACGAAGACGTAAAGCCTGAGGACGAATTGAAGTCGCAGGATGAACTTGCAAAGACAACTACCGCCATCGGTTCATTCGATGTGAAAGGTAACGAC
Organism: uncultured Prevotella sp.; assembly: GCF_900549175.1. Classification (GTDB taxonomy): domain Bacteria; phylum Bacteroidota; class Bacteroidia; order Bacteroidales; family Bacteroidaceae; genus Prevotella. The sequence goes on from NZ_URNN01000003.1 coordinate 31,028, forward strand.
GAGGCCGAAGGTGAAGTGCTGAAGGCCAAGGAGATCATTGCAGAAGAGAAGCCGAAAGAGGAAGAGAAGCCCCTCGACATTGCCGAGGTGATGCCTTCATTCCCCGGTGGAGATGCCGAGCTCATGAAATGGTTGAGCAAGAACATCAAATACCCGGCAATAGCAGAAGAGAACGGAGTGCAGGGACGTGTCATCGTGCGTTTCGCCGTAGGTAAGGACGGTGCCATCCACGACCCGAAAGTGCTCAGAAGTGTAGACCCGTCACTCGACAAGGAAGCCCTCCGCGTGGTTAAGGCCATGCCCCGTTGGATTCCCGGTAAGCAGAACGGTGTGGCTGTAGCCGTATACTTCACTCTGCCTGTGACATTCCAGCTGCAGTAAAACTCAACGATTTCGTTAAGCTATGAGCAGAATGAGCTTGTTCATTCTGCCATGGCGAGAAATCGCACTTTTAAGAACTAAATGTAATCAAATGATTAGAAAACTGTTCAACATATTAGTTGCAACTACTCTGGTTCTGAGTTTTCCCATGGGATGCAAAAACAAGCCCAAGAAAAACCAACGAACCGATACTTATTCATCAGGGACGATTAAGTTCGTCTCTGATGAAAGTTTCAAACCCATCATCGAAGAAGAGGTGGATGTATTCGAACATATCTACCCCAATGCCGATCTGATACCGGAATACACCAACGAACTTGATGCCGTGAACATGGTGATGAAGACAGAAAGATTTCTTGCCATCACGTCACGCAGGTTCACCGAAGAAGAAATACAGAACTTGAAAGACCGCAGGTTTTTGCCGTTTTCCATTCCAATAGCCTACGACGGTCTTGCCCTGATTATAAACAATGCCAACACCGACTCCGTTATTTCCATACATGATGTCAAGGAAATACTGAAAGGCAAGCTGACGAAGTGGAACGAGCTGAATCCGGAGTCAAAACTCGGCGACATAGAAGTGGCATTTGACAACAAGCAGTCAAGCACAGTTCACTACTGCGTAGACTCGCTGCTTGGCGGCCAGCCGATAAACAGTCCTAACATCTATGCCGTAAACAAATCGGCAGAAGTTATCGACTTCGTTGAGAAACATCCCAACTCCATCGGAATCATAGGTTCCAACTGGCTCAACGACAAACGTGACACAACCAATGTCACCTTCAAGCGGAACATAAGAGTAATGGCGGTAAGCAAGCTGAAACCCGCAACAGTGGAAAACAGCTGGAAACCGTACCAATACTACCTATATACGGGATACTACCCCATGATACGCACCATTTACGCCCTTCTCAACGACCCGATACACGGTCTGCCAACTGGATTTACCAACTTCATGACAGTAGACCACCGGGGGCAACTTATCATCCACAAGGCGGGACTGCTGCCATACAGGGCCAACGTGCAGGTGAGGGAGGTCAATGTGACAACAGAATAACAGAAGATAGAGAATAAAAAAAATAGAAACAAACAGAACAAGACAAATATGAGAACAACAAAGTATTTACTGATAGGCGCAATGCTGATGGGACTCAGCATGCCGGCAATGGCTCAGGATAACAAGGCCAGCATCGACGAAGTTACCAAAATAATAAAGAGCAAACCGGCCGATCTGCAAGATCAGCTGAAGCAGATTTACAAGCAGAACAAGAAGAACCCCGAAGTGCTCTGCGGCATCGGTCGTGCTTTCTACGAAATGAAAGATACCGCCAATGCCAAGGTTTATGCACAATATGCACTGAAAGCAGACAAGGAGTACGGCAAGGCTTACACCCTGCTCGGTGACATCGCCGCACGAGGTGATGACGGCAACGGTGCAATACAGAACTATCAGCAGGCCATCTATTTCAGCCCGAAAGAGCCTGAAGCGTATTTCAAATATGCCACCGCTTACCGCAAGCTGAACCCATCCGAGGCCATATCGAAGTTGGAGGAACTGCGCCAGCAGCGTCCGGACATAGCTGTAGATGCACTCATCGGCCGCATTTACTATTCTTCAAATGACTTTGAAAAAGCCATCAGCAGCTTCGAAAAAGTTGACCTGAACAACATGGAAGAGTCCGACCTCACCAACTATGCCATGTCACTTTGGTTCACACAGAAGTATGCCAAGAGCCTTGATGTAGTGAAAGCCGGTCTGAAGAAGCAGCCGCGCGACGCTGCATTCAACCGTCTCGCCATGTTCAACTGCACCGACCTCAAGGACTTTGACAACGCCCTTATGTATGCCGATGCCCTGTTTAACAAGTCTGACAGCGCCAAGTTCTCTTACTTCGACTACACTTACTACGGAAACGCCCTCAGCGGAGCCAACAAGCACGCCGAAGCCATAGAGATGTACAAGAAAGCGCTCGACCAGGAGTTCGATGACAAGACAAAGCGCGCAGGAGTTATCAAGCAGTTGTCGGAAGGCTACAAACAGAACAACGACTACGAGAACGCCATCAACACCTATAAGGACTTCCTGAAGACAGCCGACAAACCGTCACCCACCGACATAGCCGGACTGGCACAGCTCTACACACAGTACGCCAACACACTCGAAGGCGACATCCGTCTGGAGACTTTCAAGAAGGCAGAAGGTGTGTATGACGAACTGGAAAAGGCATATCCCGATGCGGTTGAGTTTGCCACAATGTGGAAAGCCCGCGTAAATTCTTATATGGACCCGGAAACCAAAGACGGCCTGGCAAAGCCTTTCTATGAAAAACTCGCCGGTCTGATTGAACCGAGAGCAGAAAAGGACAAGGCCGACAACGCCCGCCTTATAGAGTGCTACAGATACCTCGGTTACTATAACCTGCTCAACAACGACAAGGACGCATCCATCAGCTACTGGAACAAGATTCTTGCCATTGACCCCGAACACCAGCAGGCAAAGCAGGCTATCGAGGCTCTGACAAAGAAATAACACCCAAGGCAGGGAAGCCTATAAGTTTCTGAAAACAGAAACACGATAATAATTTTTAGAACACAGAGACACGGAGACACAGAGGAAAATACTACTCTGTGTCTCCGTGTCTCTGTGTTCTAAAATCAAACTAATCATTGTAATTTAGGCTCACCCGATAAAATCCGCTCACTCTAAATTTGGCTATCACTCGCCAAAACAAAAAAGCGGAACCTGCCGTAAGACAAGTCCCGCTACTCCTTTGCGATAAATATCCGATTTATCCCAGGCTGATAGCCTCAGAAGGACACACATCAGCGCAAGTTCCGCACTCTGTGCACATCTCAGGATTGATAGAATACTTTTCTCCCTCAGAGATTGCTCCTACCGGACATTCATCTATACATGTACCGCATGCGATACAATCGTCACCAATAACGTAAGCCATAATCAAAATTATTTTTATAAATTAATACCAAAAATTTAGTATGCAAATGTACTAATTAAAATCAAAATACACCCACTTTTAGGTATTATTTTAACTTATTTATACAAAATCGAAATAAAAACCGATATAATAAGCGGGCAAAAATCACGTTATTTAGATAATATGAAGAGAATACTGACATACATACTCATTACAGTCGTGGCACTGACAGCCGCGGCTCAGGAGCGAACTGCACAGAACAAACCGTATATAGACCTCCGTCAGCTGCATTTCGGTATTCTCGTAGGCATGCACCTGCAAGACATTGAGTTCAACAACGTCGGTCCTCAGACAATAGTAAACGAAGACGGAACGGAAGAGACACGCACCATTCTATGCGATGCAGACAACTGGAATCCCGGATTCAGTGTCGGCGTGACGGCAGAGGCACGCATCAACGACCACCTGTCGGCCCGTTTCACCCCCACCATGCACTTCGGGGCAAAACACCTCATGTTCCACGACCTCTCGCGTCCGGACGAGAACGGCAAGCCCGCACAAACCACACAGGACCTGAAGAGCACATATATATCGCTGCCCCTCGACCTGAAGTTCAGTGCCCAGCGCTTCAACAACTACCGTCCGTACATTATGGCGGGCATCAACCCCATGATAAACCTAACCGGCAAAGCACAGGATTATGTCCGCCTGAAACGCTACGACACATTCGTGGAAGTGGGATTCGGATGCGACCTCTACCTGCCCTACTTCAAGCTCATTCCAGAACTGAAGTTCTGCTACAGCCTCACCAACGGTCTCGACACCAAACACGCCAACGAACTGCAAGACGCCAACATGCGGGTGTTCACCAATTCGGTGACATCCGGCCATAACAAGATGATTGTACTGACGTTCTATTTTGAATAATCACTTCTCCAATGTCATCACCATCTTACCGACGAAGATGCCATGCTTTCCATTCTGATCGACAGGCACATCACGCCCGTTGACATTCTTCACCCACTGCAGGTCTTCAAAATAAGAATGTGAATGACCTCCGAGTACAATGTCGATATTACTGCTTGCTGCCGTCAATGCCCTGTCATCAGCACCTTTATTCACCTCCCATCCAAGATGTGACAGGCAAACCACCACATCACATTTTTCTTCATTACGGAGTTTATCGGCTACCTCGCACGCCACTTCCACCGGATTGATATACTTCACACCCTTGCAATTCTCTGCCGACACAAGGCCGTCAAGCTGCGGAGAGACACCGAAAACACCTATCTTCAATCCCTTGCGTTCCAAAATGACATAAGGTTTGACGATGCCCTCGACGGGCGTACCCGCAAAATCATAATTAGCGCACACGATGGGGAAATCGGCCTTACGGAAAGTCTCCGCCATGCGCTCAAGCCCGAAGTCAAACTCGTGGTTGCCTATCGTAGCCGCGTCATATCCCATCATGTTCATCAGCCCGATTTCCACATCACCTTCAAACAAGGTATAATAAGGTGAACCTTGGGAAAAATCGCCGCTGTCGAAGAGCAGCAAGTCTGGCTCCTTTGCCCGTTCTTCCCTCACCATGGCCACACGCCTCAAAAATCCTCCGCGTCCCGCCTTCATCGTGTCATTCAGATTGACACTCAACGGCAATACCGTACTGTGTGTGTCGTTGGTGTGCAACATAACAAGCTCCTTCGTCTGCGCCATGGCCGACAATGCTGCCGTACAGCACACAGCCGTCATTATAACATTCTTAAATATATTCATAATCCGATTTCTTTATTCGTCATCCGACATTCAATCACGAAACACATTTCTTCTTATTCTTGACCGTGACAACTCATTCCACCACGATACGCCCTTCGTTCTTGCTGTCCACCACTTTGCCCTGAGCAGCCATCTCCTTGAAATATCCTGAAATGATATATCTCGTATCGTTGCTTTTGTCCTGCGGCGAATTAACGTCCGTGCCCTCTCTCAATTCACGCATATTGTCGTTGCCCTGCGCCAGATAGTCTATTGTTGCTATACGGTATGACGCCTTCGGGTCTATTTCCCTGCCATGCAGCCTCACACCCTTCAACATTCTGACACCATGGATATCCTTGCCTATCACCATCTCCACGCCATGACTCACGCCCTCGCCACCGGTGGCGGCAATGCTTCCGAAAAGCCTCAGCAACGACTCGCCCGAGAGTGTGAGAAAACATATCTTGTTTTCAAACGGAGCCACTTCGAGCACATGCCCGTAGGTGACATCGCCGGCGGGCAGCGCCGCACGTATGCCTCCCATATTATAAAGTCCCATCACCGGTTTCTCGCCATAGTTCTTGCCCGCCCACACCAATATGTCGGCAAGCAGGTTAGACAACGGACTCTCCGGCCGTTCAGCCTCCATGTAGCGGGCGGCACGCCCCATCACCGGGCTCATTATGCTGTCCACCACCTTACTGTAAGGCGCGAGAAAAGCCTGTGCCGCACTGTCGGGCCGGGCATCGTACACCGAGTCAACCAATATGCGCGTCCGCGCCACATCCGTCACGGTATAACTGCCTGACGAACAAGAAGCACCGGCAACCGACGCCGCAGCCAGCCCAATCATAAAATATAAATTCTTCATCCGTATCACTAATATATGATTAATATTCGTTAGCCGTTTGCGGATAATTAAAGTGCATAACCTCAAGTAATCCACACCATGCAAAATTAACAAAAATCTTATTATTTCATATATCAACGTCCAAAATATTACAAAAGAAATTGCCTGTAAGACAAAAATGATTATCTTTGCATCTGTGAACCATTCAAATGATAATGACTATGGAAGATATAGTGAAATTCAACAATGTGGAGAATGTCGTTGTTGTCCTTAGAGGTCAGCAGGTGATACTCGACAGTGATGTGGCAGCATTGTATGATGTTGAAACCAAACGCGTAAATGAGGCCGTTAAAAACAATCCCGAAAAATTCCCCGAAGGTTATATTCTGAATATTACAGATGAAGAATGGAAAGCTTTAAGGTCGAACAATTCGACCTTAAACCCAAAGAACGGACGAGGACAGCACACTAAATACATCCCCAAAGCCTTCACAGAGAAAGGACTGTATATGTTAGCCACCATACTGAAAAGCCCGAAAGCGACGAAAACCACCATAGCCATTGTCGAGACATTTGCAAAGATAAGGGAATTGTCGAGAACAGTGGCCGAATTGTCCGACACGAAAGACCAGTTCAAACAAAAATCTCTCATGCAGCAAGGCGGTGACATTTTGGCCGACCTTCTTGACGATGAGATGCAGACCAGCGATACAGAAACTACAATAGAGTTGAACTTTGCGGTACTGAAATTGAAGCATACCGTGAAGCGGAAGAAGTGAAAAACAGGCAGAAACTAACGGGTACCAGCAAAAAAAGCACACTAAAATTGCGAATATCAATAATTTATAGTACCTTTGCACCGCTTTTCGGCGTAATCGCTGACGGGAAGTTACGTGTTGCCCGTTATGTTGCGTTGGAACGATAAGAACAAATTTAATTATTTTAAAGAAATGGATTTAATTAAAGTTGCTGAGGAAGCATTTGCAACCGGCAAGAAGTTCCCGGAGTTCAAATCCGGTGACACCATCACTGTCGCTTACAAAATTATCGAGGGTACCAAAGAGCGTATCCAGCTCTACCGCGGTGTAGTAATCAAGATTTCCGGCCACGGAGACAAGAAACGTTTCACGGTTCGCAAGATGTCTGGCACTATAGGTGTTGAGCGTATTTTCCCCATCGAGTCACCGAACATCGACAGCATCGAGGTGAACAAGGTTGGTAAGGTTCGCCGTGCCAAGCTGTACTACCTGCGCAAGCTCACAGGTAAGAAGGCCCGCATCAAGGAGAAGCGCACCAATGCCACAAAGGCATAAAGCCGTACTCTCGGACGAGATAAAAAAGGAATATCCATCATCAGGGTATTCCTTTTTTGTTTTCTGACATAAAGACAAGTGTTTTTTAGACATAAAGACAAAAATATTTTGACATAAAGACAAACATTTTTGACATAAAGACATAAAAGACAAATACAAAAATATATCCCTACCTGTACATCATAAAAAAATATACTCTAAAAACGTTTGCCAATTCGGACAAATTATTTACCTTTGCAAACATGCATCCTCCACGTGAGAGCGAATATAAATTAAAATTATAACATTATGAGAATGAGAGCAAGAATCATTGCCACGCTGGCACTGCTATTCAGCGTCGCTCCGATGGCACAGGCCGAAGAACGCGACTGTCTGTTGGTGCACATGGCCTCGGGCGGCAGTGTGCTTTTCCCGTTGTCGGGAGAGCCGATGATTACCTTCGACAGTGGCGTGGTGACCATCGCCACAGAGCGTTATCAGGTGTCTGATGTGCGCAAGTACACATTCGGCAACTACGCCGCAAGCATTGTCGGTACAGAAAACGACGCGGCTGCGGGCGGATATTCGCCCGACGGACGTTTCTTCTGTGTGCGGCTGAAAAACACCTCGGTACAGGTAAGACTATACACGGCGGGAGGCGTGGAGGTGCCACTCGGTCTGAAGCCCGACGCGGAGGGCGTGATACGCGTAGACATGAGCCGTCTGGACCGTGAGGTCTATCTGCTGACGGTGGGTGACGAAACCATTAAAATCAGGCGGCAATGAGACAGGCATTGAGAAAGAAACTGATGCTTCTACTGTCGGCCACGCTCCTCGGCATGACAACGGCCATGGCACAGACCGACGAAGAGCAGGTGCTCGTGTTCAGGAACACGGGCGAGGTCAACCTGCTGTACACCTCAGAGATAGACAGCATAGTGTGCTCGCGGATGGATGCCGACAGCGTGATGCACGACAACGTGGTGGCACAGGTGTTCTATACTGCCGACACGGCGCTGGTGGTGCCCGTGGCCGAGATAGACAGCGTGACCTTCGGCAGCCGCAACAGCATGGCGGTGAAGGACGGGGTGAGGATGATGACCACGGCTGACAGCACGTGGATAATACGTTATGACGGAGACAACATATACTACCGGCACGACACCCCCGCCGACATCCTGCCGCACGAGGGCGAAAAGCTGTTTTACGGCAAAAAGGACAGGCTGTTCCCCATAGGACTGGTGGCTGTGGTGAACTCCGTCAGACCGGCCAACGGCGAGTATGTGGTGAACATAAGTGACGCGGAACCGGCTGAACTCTTCGACCGGCTGTTCTGGGCAGGACGCATAGAGGAGGCGGTGGCACAGCAGGCGACCGCCGGCGGAATGAGACGTACCCCCGTGGACAAAAACCGCACATTGGAGCTTAACCTTGGCATAGAAGATAATTGGGCCATAAAGGGAAAGGACGAGTTTGGCATTAGTGGCAAGGTGGTTGCCAACGCCCTGACGGGATTCTTCAGCATGGAAGCCGACGTAAGCAACGATTTCGAGTTAAGCCTGGCAGCCAAAATAGAAAAAGACGATGAGATAACCGAAGAACACAATATTTCGACTCTGCCGCTCGGAGTGTATGCCTTGGTATTCACACCCGAACTGAAATTCGACGCATTCGCCACCATCAAGGCCGAACTGTCAGCCAATCTGCGCTATCTGCGCACGACCAACGTGCACATAAGCTATCTGCACGAGAGATGGGGCAAGGACGCGGTGATGAATGTGATCAGCTTGAAAGGCGAAGACAACGGCACGCGATCGCAGGTGGATGTCACTTGCAAGGGAGAGTTCTACGCAGGCGTGCGTGCAGGCTTCGACTTCAACATCCTGCGCGAGGCAACAGGAGCACGCCTTTCGCTGAGCCTCGGCCCGTCGTTTGAGGGCGAGTTCGGATTAGGTATGCTCCAGAAGGCCGACCAATACGACCCCGAGCTTTACAGCAAAGCCGAACTTAACACAAGCATAAAACTGTTGGCGGAGGGAGAACTTTATGTACGTGACAAGTTGCTTTGGGGCAAAGACAAGATTTATCCAGTGTTTTCCTATGAACAGAAATTCTTGAAAACCACACTCAACCTCTTCCCCATGTTCACACAAACCAAGGCGGTAAGCGTGCCGGAAAAAGAACGACAGACTGTGACCATGGCAACAAAGTCCTGCAACAACATCTTGCAGGATGTGCAGACCGGATTCAGGATAGAGACGGAACAGGGCGATGTGGTGGACAGTATCTTTGTGGATACGATAGCCTCGGGAACATCGACGGTGCAAGGGGTGTCGGCTGAGGCAGACATCACGGGAAAGGTAGCTCCCGAAGCACGCAAGACATTGGTAGTGCGCCCGGTGTTTCATTATGCCGGCTACACGGTGGCGGCCCGCCATGCCACACTGATGAGCGACATGATGCTTCAGCCCATGGTGTTCGGACAGACCAACGGCGCGGTAACTTACCTTTCGGGCATGCCGTTCTCCGGCTCAGCTGTCAAGGACAGCACGCTTTACATGGCCGGGCCTCATCTGCCCGTGGCCGTACGCGACACGGTATTCAACAAGCCGGCACCGATTGGAAGCGGCATATTCATTGACGATGTACTGGAGTCAAGACTCATCGGTACATGGAGCGGCACTGAAGCCGGAGCCAATGTCACTTACGTCTTCAATGCCGATGGCACGGGACGAATGACGGGAACATCTTCCGCGCCTTCCCCCACTCCATTCTCTTATGTTCTCAACTCTCCGCAGAGCGGCCGCATATTGCTGCTGCCCGACGGTGACGGCGGCAAGACGAAAGTGCTTTCTGTTGTAAACATCAGCGAGTCGGTATTACAGTACCGTATTCCGGGCGGCACGGCTCTTTATACATTAAACAGACAATAGCTTCTCATCAAGCAAACAATAATTTCTCACCAAACAAACAATATTTTACATAAACGCTCCAATACAACAATAACAATGAAACATACATTTTTCAGCATCATTGCATGTGCCATAATATCATTATTTCCCGTGGTCTCACGTGCCCAAATCGGCTATCAGGTTTCTCTGCTTAACACCGCCACAGGCGAACCGCGGGCGGGAGTGACAGTAAACGCAACAGTAACAATAACCGATTCATCCGACAAAGTTATCTACACAGGCACACAGCAGGCCACATCGAATGACTTCGGTGTGCTATCGCTCACTGTAGGCAACGCCGACACATTCAGTAAAGCCGACTTTGGCAAACTCCCGTTCTTCATCTCCGTATCTGTTGACGGCGCATTAATAGGAAAGAGCCAGATTCTGTCCGTACCCGTAGCGGAATATGCGAAGAGAACAGGAGAGCTGACTGTGGAGAAACTTGTGGGGACGTGGAAATGTAACGACAGAAGTATAATTTATTCATACACTTTCTCTGCTAATGGAACATATGAATATACATATGATTCTTTAGAATCTAAAGAAGGATTTGTTGGAGGACACACAAATGGCACCTATAATATTAATGGTAACAGTATATGGATGGAAAGTATTAATGAAGATGATGACACTCCTGATTTTTTTCTACTATATTACAATCCTTCCAAGAATACATTAGGAATGGAGGCAAATGGACAAATTTATACAAAACAATAAATATTTAGAATATGAAACATACAATTCTCAGCATCATTGCATGCGCCATCATAGAATTATTTCCCGTGGTCTCACGTGCCCAAATAGGATATCAGGTTTCTCTGCTTAACACCGCCACAGGTGAACCGCGGGCGGGAGTGACAGTAAATGCCACGGTGACAATCACCGACTCATCCGACAAGGTTATCTACACAGGCACGCAGCAGGCCACATCGAATGACTTCGGTGTGCTATCGCTCACTGTAGGCAATGCAGACACATTCAGTAAAGCCGACTTCGGCAAACTCCCGTTCTTCATCTCCGTATCTGTTGACGGCGCATTAATAGGAAAGAGCCAGATTCTGTCTGTACCCGTAGCGGAATATGCGAAAAGAACAGGAGAGCTGACTGTGGAGAAACTTGTGGGGACGTGGAAGTATGAATAC
>NZ_URNN01000004.1 GCF_900549175.1 uncultured Prevotella sp.
TAAAGGATGACTAAAACCCTCTGTGTCTCTGTGCCTCTGTGTTCCAAAAAACCTTTGCGTATCAGCGTCTTTGCGTTTAAAACACATCTCCATGTCTCTGTTTCCAAAAACCTTTGCGCCTCAGCGTCTTTGCGTTTAAGATTTGGTGACGTTGAATGTGTCCGGTTTCCTTATCATATTGATAATCTCCTCCAGGTCATCATCGGATATTTCCTCCTCTCTGGCAAAGAAGCTGAACATGGCTTTCATGGAGTTGCCGAACATTGTCGACTTCACTTCCTTCATAAACTGCGACGTATACTTCTGCCGTGTGATGACGGGATAAAACAGGAAAGTGTTGTTGCCCTGCTCCGCCTTGCGGTGGTCGATGAAACCTTTACATGTCAGTATGCGCAGAAAGGTGGCTACCGTCGAATAGGCCGGCTTCGGCGTTGGATATTTATCGATAATGTTGTGGGTGCTCATCGCGCCTCCGTTGTCCCAGAGAATGTTCATTATCTCCATCTCTGCACGGGTGAGTGTCCATTCTTTTCCGTTGCGTCTCATGCTTATCTAATATTTTAGTCAGGTGATTTAATTTTTTAAATTCACTGCGCAAATGTACATGAAAAACAGTTATACCGCAAAAGAATGGAAAAGAAAAAGACACCAAAGCAAATTATTTAACCTTTATTGTTAGATAACACTGTCATTTTTTTAGATGTTAAGACACAGGGCCGAGACGGCGGTTCACAGCTTCATACACGCAACCTTCGCCCTGATGAAATCGATGAATTTTGCATCGCCGAGCACTTCTACGCTCTCGAAAAGGCCGAGAACAAAGCGGGAAATGCCGAGATAACTGCACACGTCGAGCCGCAGAATCCAGTGTGACGGACCGTCGGGCGTGACATGGCGGCTCGCCTTGGGGTACTCTTCGAGTAGAAGATTGCGGGCCAGGCGGTTAAGCCGCACCTCCACGGGCATAACGGTCTCGCCGCTGAACATGAAGATGTCGGTGTACACGCGGCGGTGATCGGCCTCATGGGTCCATTCGTCGGAAAGCATCATGACCTCCTCTATGCGCGAAATCTTGAACGTCTTGTTCATGGCCGACGTATATTCATAACACCTCACCTCGTTGTTGTTGTCCAGAAAGAGATAGGGTTCCACCACACGGTTGCTCACGCTGTCGCTGTGCGGCGACGAATAGTTGCGCAGGATGACGGCCCGCTTCATCTTTATGGCCTCGTAGAGCGTGCTGACGTTCTGCGCCTCACGCTCGCACACGGACACGCGGTCGAGAATGTCGAGGTCGTAAAGATTTTCGAGCTTGCGCTTGAGATGCTGCACCTGCAGGCTTCCCGAGTCGGCACGGTCGAGCAGACGGCGCATAGTGATGGCCTCATCTTCGGTGAAATGGGCTTTTTTTATCAGTTTTGTGAAAAATTGTGAAGTTTTGTCGAGACTGTAGCACGCACCGTGTTTCTCGACAATGAAGCCATAATCGCGCAGAAAGTCTATGTAATAATAAAGGGTGCGGCGGGATATGCCGAGACGTTCGCAAAGCTGCTGCACGGTATATCCGCGGTTTTCGGTCATAAGGAGTATCAACGACAGTTCGCGGTCGAGATTGTTGTGGCGCATAGGCGTAAGTAGTTTTTTAGTGATGAGGTTAAGCTGACTGCAAATTTATAATAAAAACATAAGATTATCACCGGATGAATGAAGTTCATGATAATAACATGTAATCGGGTGCAAAAATAATCGTTTTGTCGGATATAAACGACAAAAACAATAGATTTTTATAGTTTATATCTGATGATTTTGTGTTTTCGTTATACAATTGTGCTAAGCCATACAGTTTTTTTGTGGACAACAAACCCTGCAACCTCAGAAGTCGAAACTCAGCTGCCCGTCGCCCAAAAGATTGTAGCTGCGGCGGTGATACGGCGTGATGCCGTATTGACGGATGGCATCGCGGTGCTTGCGTGTGGGGTAGCCCTTGTTGCTCTGCCAGTCGTATTGGGGGTATTCGGCGGCAAGCGAGGCCATGTAGTCGTCACGATAAGTCTTGGCAAGTATGCTGGCCGCCGCTATGGAGAGATACTTGCCGTCGCCCTTTACGATGGTGGTGTACGGCAGGTTGCGGTACGGCTTGAAGCGGTTGCCGTCTACGATGACCGCCTCCGGGCGCACGGAAAGCAGGTCGAGGGCACGGTGCATGGCAAGAATGCTGGCGTTGAGAATGTTGATGCTGTCTATCTCTTCGGGGGTGACCACACCCACGGCCCACGCCACGGCATCGCGCTTTATTATCTCGCGTAACTCGTTGCGGCGCTTCTCCGTAAGCTGTTTGGAGTCGTTGAGCCAAACATTTTCATAATCGGGCGGAAATATCACGGCTCCGGCATAAACGCTTCCGGCAAGGCAGCCGCGGCCGGCCTCATCGCATCCGGCCTCAACGAGACCATCGTAAAAATGACTTGCAAGCATATCTGTATGACTGTTTATTGGTAAACAAATGTTAATATCTAAGATTTCTTAACGTAAATTCTTCACCGAATGAACCATTTGTGCACAAAAGCGTCGTTTCTTTGCATCATAAACATAATGAAACAACTATTAATCCATCATGATATGAAGAACGAAATGATATTGTCAGCAGAGACAACCGCGAGCGCAACAATGGTAAAGAACACCACCGGCACAACACCGTCGGCATGGCGCATCGCCACACTTGCCGCCCGCACAGGCTCGCAGCTTGCCGGTTATTACTCGCGGGTGCTGGGCACGAAAGTTACCGTACGGCAGACGCTGCTGCTGCTCAACGCCCAGACGGCATTCCTTTTCACGGTCTTTCCGGCCGACTGCCACATGCTGCTGCGCTGCGCATGCGCCGGATGGCTGGTGTCGGCGCTGCTGAAATGCCGCAACAGCGGTATAAAGGCTCCCGAACTCTGACACCCCGCGGCACTGCAACACGTCAGGCCGACCGTCAGAACATCCTGCTCACACGGCGTATGCCGTCGGCCAACGCGTCAATCTCCTCTTTCGTATTGTAAAGGGCGAACGATGCGCGAACAGTGCCCTGTATGCCCAAACGGTGCATCAGCGGCTCGGCACAATGGTGGCCGGTTCGCACGGCTATGCCGAGACGGTCGAGCAGTGTGCCCATGTCGAGGTGGTGAATGTCGCCAACAAGGAACGACACCACGGCGTCCTTGTCATCCGACTCGCCGAATATCCTCAATCCATCTATACCACGGAGCTGATCCACGCAGTAGCGGGTCAGCTCTTTTTCGTATGCAGCAATACGGTCGAGCCCTATCCCCTCAATATAGTCGATGGCCGTAGCCAAACCGTGGGTAGCCACATAGTCGGGCGTGCCGGCCTCAAACTTGAACGGCAGACGTGCGAAAACCGTCTTCTCGAACGTCACACTCTCTATCATCTCGCCCCCACCCTGATACGGCGGCAGCCTGTCGAGCCACTCCTCCTTGCCGTAAAGCACTCCTACACCGGTGGGTCCGTACATCTTGTGGCCGCTGAAAACGAAGAAGTCGCAATCCATTGCCTGCACGTCTACCTTGAAGTGCGGGGCACTCTGTGCACCGTCTATCATCACGGGTACGCCGTGGGCGTGGGCTATCCTTATTATCTCATCAACCTTATTCACCGTTCCGAGCACATTGCTCACATGAGCCACACTGACCATCTTCGTGCGGTCGGTGAACATACGCTCGTATTCGTCAAGCAGCAAGTCGCCCTTGTCATCCATAGGTATGACCTTTACTGCAATCCCCTTCTTTGCCGCCTGCAACTGCCACGGCACGATGTTGGAGTGGTGTTCCATG
Source organism: uncultured Prevotella sp. (assembly GCF_900549175.1). Lineage (GTDB taxonomy): Bacteria > Bacteroidota > Bacteroidia > Bacteroidales > Bacteroidaceae > Prevotella. The sequence continues at coordinate 3,837 of NZ_URNN01000004.1, forward strand.
ACGGAGACTATCACCTCGTCGCCCTCTTTCATAAATTCATCGCAGAAAGAGGACACCACAAGGTTGATGCTTTCGGTGGTGCCGCGCGTGAAGACGATTTCGGCTGTGCTGCGGGCGTTGATGAAACTGCGCACGCGCTCGCGGGCAGCCTCGTGCAAGTCGGTGGCCTTCTGCGACAGATAGTGCACGCCGCGGTGCACGTTGGCATTGACATTGAGATACTCATCGCGCATGGCATCGAGCACGCAGAGGGGTTTCTGCGTAGTTGCGGCGTTGTCGAGATACACCAGCGGACGGTCGTAGACTGTACGTGAAAGTATCGGAAAATCCTTTCTCACGTCCTCCGCCACGGGATGAAACGATATGTCTGTTTCGTGTGTGATATTTTTCAGATTGTTCATTGACTGATGATTGAGTTTGTCATATATTCCCCCAGCTCCGTTCTCCTCCCCTTGGGGAGGGCGGAAGGGGGCACTGTCACCTGCACAGCTTGCATCCCTCGCACTTGCTCAACTCGCCGCGGAAACGTTTCTCCACAAGCAGGTGCAGGCGGTCGCGCAGCGGGGCGAGCTGCATGGTGTCTATAACTTCGTTGATGAACGCGAACTCGAGCAGCAGCTTTGCCTCCTTTAGCGATATTCCGCGCTGGCGCATGTAGAACAGTGCGGCATCGTTGAGCTGCCCCACCGTGCTGCCGTGGGCGCACTTCACGTCATCGGCATATATCTCGAGCATGGGCTGGGTGTACATGCGTGCCTCGCGGGTGGCGCAGATATTCTGGTTACGCATCTCCGAAACCGTCTTCTGCGAGCCTTTGCGCACAAGCACCCTGCCGGCAAAGGCTCCCGTGGCCGCGCCGTCAAGCACATATTTGTACAGCTCGTTGCTCGTACAGTGTGCCGCACGGTGGTCTATGAGCGTATTGTTGTCCACATGCTGCTGCTTGTCGGCAATGACGCAGCCGTTCATGCGGCACTCGGCACCCTCGCCGGCCAGCACCACATCGGCACGGTTGCGGGTGATGCCGTTATGCAGTGTTATGATGTTGTGGTTGAGACGGCTGCCGCGCTGCTGCTCTATATAGAGATTGCTCACTCGCACATTCTTGGCGTGCGTCTCCTCAAGACAGTATAGGTCGAGCCCCGCGTTCTCCCCGACGTATGCCTCGATTACCTGCGTGGCGAGAAAACGGCGGTCGTCGGCGGCATGGTCGCAGAAGAGCAACTTTATCTCAGCGCCCTCTTCGACAATGATAAGCACACGGCGGTTTACCATAAGGTCGACATCCGAACGCAGAATGTTGATTACCTGCACGGCACGGTCAACCCTGACGTTCTTCGGAACATACACCACAAGCCCGTCTTGGGCCAGCATCGTGTTGAGAGCCGTCAAGGCATCGTCGTCAGTGCGGGCTATGCGGGCATAGTGCCGGGCAACAAGTTCGGGATTCTTCTCGGCAAAGGCACTGAGCGAATCAACGACAACACCCTCCGGCAGATGGCCTTTGGGCTGCGCCTTACTGTAAAATGCGTCGTTGACAACGAAATAAAGCGATGTGCTCAGATTGGGCACGTCGCAGCGGAAGGCGTCGTACGGATTTACGGGAATGTCGAGACGGTTGAGATTGAGACCGTAGTCGGGGGCGAACAGCGCCGCCATGTCGGTGTACTTGTAGCGCTCCACCTTACGCGTGGGGAAGCCCTGACGGCAGAAGTCATCGAAAGCGCGGTCACGCACGGCGTTCATCACTCCGGCACTGTGCCCGAAGAGCATGTTGCGACACTCCTTGAAGAGGTCGATATATTGATTTTCACTCTGCATAAGCCCTCCTTTTCATTCTTCTCCCACCTCAGCCTTTATCCAGTCATAGCCGCGCTCCTGTATCTGCTGCGCCAGTTCTGGCCCGGCAGTCTTGACGATACGACCCTTGTAGAGCACATGCACCACATCGGGCTTTATCATCTCCAGCAGACGGTCGTAGTGGGTTATGACGATGCAACTCGACTCCGGCGTGCGCAGTTTGTTAACGCCTTCAGCCACGATACGCATGGCATCGACGTCAAGTCCCGAATCGGTCTCGTCGAGAATGGATAGCTTCGGCTCAAGCATGGCCATCTGGAAAATCTCGTTGCGCTTCTTCTCACCGCCGCTGAATCCTTCGTTAACGGAGCGGTTGGCCAGCTTTTGGTCCAGCTCAACTATCTTTCTCTTCTCGCGCATCAGCTTGATGAAGTCGCCGGCACTCATAGGTTCCTTGCCCTCGTACTTGCGCTTCTCGTTGATGGCGGCACGCATGAAGTTGGTCATCGACACGCCCGGAATCTCCACAGGATACTGGAACGAGAGGAACAGTCCCTCATGTGCCCTATCCTCGGGTTTCATATCCAGCAGGTTCTTGCCGTTGAACACGGCCTCGCCCGCCGTAACCTCGTAAAGCGGATTGCCCACAAGCACGGCACTGAGTGTCGACTTACCCGAACCATTTGGTCCCATTATGGCATGTGTCTCACCGTCTTTTATGGTGAGGTTTATACCGCGCAATATCTCTTTGTCGCCAATCCTGGCATGTAAATCTTTAACTGTCAGCATAACGTTGTTAAATTAAGGGTTAAAAATTAAGAATTAAGAAAGTATGTCTTTCCGCATCCCAATCCACCAACTTATTTCATTTTTTCCAACCGGCCACCGCGCTTTCAAAACCATCGCGCAGCCAACTTTTAATTTTTAATTATTAATTATTAATTCTCAATCAAGGTTCATCCCACCGTGCCCTCAAGCGACACGCTGAGCAGCTTCTGTGCCTCCACGGCAAACTCCATGGGCAGCTTGTTGAGCACATCCTTGGCGTAGCCGTTGACTATCAGTCCCACGGCCTGCTCGGTGGGTATGCCGCGCTGATTGCAGTAGAACAGCTGGTCTTCGCTTATCTTGCTCGTGGTGGCCTCGTGCTCCACTATGGCCGTATCGTTGTGGATGTCCATGTAGGGGAACGTGTGCGCGCCGCAATCGCTGCCGAGCAGCAGCGAGTCGCACGACGAATAGTTGCGCGCATTGTCGGCCTTCGTTCCCACACGCACCAGTCCGCGGTATGAGTTCTGGCTCTTTCCGGCCGATATTCCCTTCGATATGATAGTGCTTTTGGTGTTGCGTCCGAGGTGTATCATCTTCGTTCCCGTGTCGGCTTCCTGATGATGGTTGGTGACGGCAACGCTGTAAAACTCGGCCACCGAGTTGTCGCCGCGCAACACACACGACGGATATTTCCACGTGATGGCACTGCCGGTCTCCACCTGTGTCCACGAAAGTTTGGAGCCCTCGCCGCGCAGTTCGCCGCGCTTGGTCACCAGATTGTACACTCCGCCGCGTCCGTTCTCGTCACCGGGGTACCAGTTCTGCACCGTGGAGTATTTCACCTCGGCACGGTCCTTCACTATTATCTCGACAATGGCGGCGTGCAACTGGTTCTCGTCACGCATCGGTGCCGTGCATCCCTCGAGGTAAGAGACGTACGAATCGTCATCGGCTATGATGAGCGTGCGCTCAAACTGTCCCGTATTCCTTGCATTGATGCGGAAGTAGGAGCTGAGCTCCATCGGACAGCGCACGCCCTTGGGTATATAGACGAACGAGCCGTCGCTGAACACCGCGCTGTTGAGCGCCGCATAGAAATTGTCGCGGTAGGGCACCACCGAGCCCAGATACTCGCGCACCAAGTCGGGATGCTGCTGTATGGCATCGCCTATCGAGCAGAAGATTATGCCCTTCTCTGCCAGCTTCTCCTTGTAGGTGGTCTTCACCGACACCGAGTCCATGATGGCATCCACGGCCACACCGCTCAGCGCGAGACGTTCCTCGAGCGGTATGCCCAACTTGTCGAACGTCTTCATCAGCTCCGGGTCTATCTCCTTCTTCTCCTCGCCGCCGGCCTTCTTCGCCATCGGGTCGGCGTAGTAGGATATCGCCTGATAGTCTATCTCCGGCAGACGCACGTGTCCCCACGAGGGCTGCTTCTGCGTTTTCCAGTATGCAAAGGCCTTCAGGCGGAAGTCGAGCATCCACTCCGGCTCGTTCTTCTTCCGCGAAATCAGCCTCACAACATCTTCGTTGAGTCCCTTTTCTATTATCTCGGTGTGCACATCGGTGGTGAAACCGAACTCATATTTCTGTTCAGCCACCTTTCTCACAAACTCGTTCTGCATGGCTTCCGCGTTCGTGCCTTTGTTATTATCCTTGTTAGTTTCCATCTGTCATTACTTCTTTCCGGCCTGTTTCCGGTCCTCTCTTTCTAAGGCTGCAAAGTTACGAAATAAAGGAACGGCAAGCAAAGATTTGACTTGAAAAATATGATATACATTATTAAATAATGTGTTTTGGTACGATACCGAGGACATAAGGAAACGTATAAACACAAAAAATCCCAAGATTTCTCTTGGGATTTTCAGCGCTTCAAGATGGGCTTGAACCAACGACCCCCTGATTAACAGTCAGGTGCTCTAACCAACTGAGCTATTGAAGCATTGTGTGCGCCTCATTTCTGAATTGCGATGCAAAGGTAATGCGTTTTTTTGAAACTCGCAAACTTTTCAACGAAAAATTTCATCTTAAAGCCGATTTTTTACAAAAAAGTGGCCAAAACAGGCCGATATTAGCATATAAACATGTAATTTTGCACCTACATCACTAACAGAATTTTCATACGTATGAGAAAAAAGATAATAATAATGGTACTTGCCTGCATGGCAGTGCTGACGGGTGGAGCTCAGGAGAGCAACAAAAAACAGAAAGACCACAACTTCGAGGTGGCCAAGAATCTGGACATCTTTAACAATATATACAAGAACCTCGAACTGATGTACGTCGACACGCTCGACGCCACCGAGGTGATAGGCACCGGCATAAGGGCCATGCTGCGCAGTCTCGACCCCTACACCGAGTATTACCCCGAAGAGGACACAAAAGACCTGAAGATGATGCTCACCGGAAAATACGCCGGTATGGGCGCACTGATACGCTACAACCAGAAGCTGAAGCGCGTTGTGGTGGACGAGCCGTACGAGGGCATGCCCGCCGCCGAGGCCGGACTGCGCAAGGGAGACATAATACTGAGCATCGACGACTCGGTGATGACCGACAAGACCGTCAACCACGTCAGCAGCCGTCTGCGCGGTGATGCCGGCACGAGCTTCATGCTGAAGATAAAGCGCCCGTCTACCGGCAAGACCATGGACATCAAGATAAAGCGCAAGAGCATCAAGCTGCCGGAAATACCCTATTACGGCATGCGCCCGGGCTACATCGGCTACATCAACCTCAACAGCTTTCCCGAAGGTTGCGCCCGCGAGATGCGCCGCGCCTTCATCGACCTGAAGAAGCAGGGTGCCAAGGGGCTGGTGCTCGACCTGCGCGGCAACGGCGGCGGCTCGTTGCAGGAGGCTGTCGACATAATAAACATGTGGGTGCCGCGCGGCATCACCCTCGTAGAGACACGCGGCAAGCTCCGTCAGGCCGACCACGAATACAAGACACGGCTCGAACCTGTTGACACCGTGATGCCCATCGTCGTGCTCGTCAACGGCGAGACGGCCAGTGCAAGTGAAATCACAGCCGGGTCGTTGCAGGATCTCGACCGCGGTGTGGTGATGGGCACACGCACCTACGGCAAGGGACTGGTGCAGTCGCCGATGATAGAGCTGCCGTACAACGCCAACCTGAAAATGACCACCGGAAAATATTACATACCGAGCGGACGCTGCATACAGGCCATCAACTACAAACACTCGGGCGGAGGCTATCTTGAGCGCATACCCGACAGCCTGACACACGTGTTCCGCACACGTGCCGGACGCGAGGTACGCGACGGCGGCGGCATCAAACCGGACATAGAGGTGGCTTCCGACACGCTGCCCAACATTGCCATTTATCTCGACCGTATAGACACCACCGAGGTGATGCTCGACTACATTGTCGACTATATTGCCACCCACCCCACCATCGCGCCGGCATCGCAGTTCCATCTCACCGACGCCGAGTTCGACGACTTCAAGCAGCGGGTGCTGAAGAGCGGTTTCACATACGACCCGATGAGTGAGAAGAAACTGGAGGAGCTTGTCAAGTTAGCGCGCTTCGAGGGATATTACGATGATGCGAGTGCCGAGTTCGAGGCGCTCAAAGCCAAACTGAAACACGACGTGACACGCGATTTGGAACGCAACAAGGATGTTATCCGCCAGATTCTCGAGCAGGACATCATCGCCGCATACTACTATCAGGCCGGAGCCGTGGAGGCAGCCCTTGCCGATGACAAGCAACTGAAAGAGGCAGAGAAGCTGCTGGGCAACCCCGAGGAATATGCACGGGTGCTGGCACCGAAGAAATAAAAAAGGCTCTTCCGATATTTGGAGTTATAATAGGACGCATGTTTTGCAGAGATTATTTTAAACGCAAAGGCCGCAAAGACGCAAAGATTTCTTTTGGATTTTATTTGAACACAGAGACACGGAGACACAGAGGGGCATAATAACTCTGTGTCTCCGTGTCTCTGTGTTCAAATAAAAATCTTTGCGTCCTTTGCGTTTTTATATAATTCTCCGTGCCCCAAAAAATCCTTTGCGCCTCCGCGTCTTTGCGTTTATCCCCCTATGCCTCTGCAATCAAAGTATAAACATCTATAGCAAACAAGAGGGCTTTCTTCATCAAAATTTAACAAAACGACAACAAAATATACACAAAAACACTATTTTTCATAAATAAAATATAAAAAATCCACTTGAATATTGTATCTTTTTCTTAATTTTGTGCCATCAAACGAAATGTCACTAACCATAAAACAATCTAAAAATTAAAACAAAACAAAACAAAAAAAGAACAGTACCCGATACCCCAAGCACCGTGTCAAAAAACGGCGCACCAAACTATAACAAGAAAACTATCATTAATTAAATAAAATAAACCTATGTCTGAAAAATTGAAGCGTATTCGAATGGCGCTGATAGTCACCCTGCTAATGATAAGCGGTGGAATATCAGCACAGACTGTAAAAGTGACCGTGAAAGATTCTCACGGCGAAGCAGTCATCGGAGCAAGTGTTATTGAACAAGGTACGCGCAACGGCGGAATCACCGACTTTGACGGTATCTGCAATGTAAAAGCGTCTGGAGAGAAACCCATCGTTGTCTCATACATCGGTATGCAGACAAAGACGGTAAACGTAAAGGGAAAGACCGAAATCACGGTCGAACTTCAGGAAGACGCCTCCACACTTAACGACCTCGTCGTTATCGGTTACGGAAGCGTAAGAAAGAAAGACCTCACCGGTTCTGTCGCCACAGTGAAGGGACAAGACCTGGTGAAAGTGCCCGTAACCAACGTGAGCGAAGCCCTCACCGGTAAGCTCGCAGGTGTGCAGGTGACCACAACCGACGGTTCGCCCGATGCCGACATCCTCATCCGTGTACGCGGAGGCGGCTCTATCACCGGCAGCAACTCGCCGCTCTATGTTGTCGACGGATTCCAGACATCAACCATCAGCGACATATCGCCCAACGACATCGAGGACATCACGGTGCTGAAAGACGCTTCGTCTACGGCCATCTACGGTGCCGAGGGTGCCAACGGTGTAATCCTCATCACCACAAAGAGCGCCAAAGGCGGCAAGACAACCGTCAACTACAACGGCTACTTGCAGACCAAGACCGTTGCCAAGCGTCTCGACGCCATGAACACATACGACTATGTGATGAGCAACTACGAGTATGCACTGCTCCGCAACGACCAGAGCACGCTCAACTCATTCTATCAGAAATTCGGTGTTTACGACGACCTCTACCTCTATAAGAGCATCGAGGCCATCGACTGGCAGGAGGATATGTTCGGAGCCGACGTATTGTCGCAGAGCCACAACGTGAGCCTGAACGGCGGTACCGACAAGACCAAGTTCTCACTTTCCGGCACATACGACTACAACGGCGGACTGATGCCCGACAACGACTTCTCGCGTATGGCCTTCATGTTCAAGCTCGACCACCAGATCAACAAGAAGATGAAATTTAGTATGAACGCGCGCGTGAGCGATCAGGAAGTGAACGGACAGGGCACGCAGGGCGGTACATACAAAATCAGAACATCACAGGCCATCACCTCTGTAGCCACCAACGGTTTGTCGGAGTTCATCACTCCCGACTTCGGTTCGATGAGCGACGAGGAGATAAACGAGTGGAACAACAGCCACATGACACTGGCCGAGCAGGCCGCACGCTACTGGCGCAAGCGCAACCAGCGCCGCTTCAACTTCAACGCAGCCCTCGACTGGGAAATCATCAAACCCCTGAAGGCCCACTTCGAAGGAGGATACGGTTATGCCTTCAACGAGACAAAGAACTGGTGGGGTGCCACCACCACAAATGCCTCTTACGTGGGAGGCCAGCCGCTGGCAGAGTGGACAAAGCAGAACCAGCGCAACCTTCGCGAAAGCGTTACCCTGACATACAGCCCCAACTTCTTCGGCGAAGACCACAAGTTAAGCATTATGGCAGGACAGGAGTTCCGCAAGGAAATGGCTGATGACAACTATATGTACGGAACACGCTACAGCGAGGCAATGTCACCTGATGACGTTTTCGCCAACTTCGGTATGGGCAACGGTATCACAACCATCAAGAGCAACATTGACGCCAACGTAACGACATTGTCATACTTCGGACGTATCAACTACAACTACAAGGAGCGCTACCTGCTCACCTTCACCGTCCGCGAAGACGGCAGTTCAAAATTTGCCTCTGACCGCCATTGGGGCTTCTTCCCCGGAGCCGCAGCTGCATGGCGCATCATAGAGGAGCCGTGGATGGAAAAAGTGAAGGGCAACTGGCTTTCAAACTTGAAACTGCGCCTGTCGTACGGTAAGGTAGGTAACAACCGCATCAAGAACACAACCTATTCGCAGCTCTATCTGGCCAACGGTGGAAGCAAGAACTACGGTGTGGGCGAAACCGCCAACAACCACCTTGCCCCCAACAGCACGATAGCCAACCCCAACATCACATGGGAGAAACGCACCACACGTAACATCGGTATCGACTTCGGATTCTTCAACGAGCGACTCACCGGAAGCATCGAGGCTTACTGGAACAGCACAAGCGACCTGCTGATAGAGCACAACATCACCGCTCCGGGCTATACCACCGTATACGAGAACAGCGCGTCTACAAGCAACAAGGGTTTTGAAATATCACTCAACGCCGTCATCCTGCAGAAAAAGAACTTCAGCCTGAACGGATACTTCAACATCGGCTTCGACAAGAGCAACATCGACGAACTGGCCAACGGTCTCACCGAAATGCCGTTCAAGTCGGGATGGGCCGGCACAGACAACAAGAACCAGGAAGACTATATAGCACGTGTGGGGCAGCCCATCGGAACCATCTACGGATGGAGAACGGCCGGCTACTACACCACAGACGACTTCGAGTCATACGACCCCGCCACACGCACATACAAGCTGAAAGACGGCATCGCCACAACATCGCTGCTCGGCGGACAGATAGGCATACGTCCGGGTACGATGAAACTTGTGGACAAGGACAATAACGGTGTTGTCGACATGAATGATATCGAGATTATCGGCGACACCAACCCGAGCTTCTCCGGTGGTTTCGGATTCAGCGGAACCGTTTACGACTTCGACTTCTCGGCCAACTTCACTTACACCGTGGGCAACGACCTCTACAATGCCAACAAGATTGCAAGCAGCCAGAGATACCGCAGCGGAACATATCCCAACATGCTGGAAACAATGAGCCCGTCTAACGCATACTCTTATGTGAACCCCGAGACAGGTACACTGATGACAAGCCTTGAAGACCTGGCCAAATACAACGAAGGCGCCAACGCCAAGAGCATTTGGAGCCCGTTCTCATGCGGCGACGCCGTGGTGCTGCCCACAGACTGGGCCATCGAAGACGCCTCGTTCCTGCGCCTGCAGAGCCTCACCATCGGCTACACCCTGCCGAGTGTGCTGACAAAGAAGGTGGGCATAGAGCGTCTGCGCGTATATGTGACAGGCTCCAACCTGTTCTGCATAACCAACTACTCGGGATATGACCCTGAGGTCAGCTCATACGCACGCAACAGCAGTTACTCTGCCCTCACTCCGGGTATCGACTACTCTTCATACCCCAAGAGCCGCGCATTCACATTCGGTCTGAACCTGACTCTGTAATATGAACATAAACAGTATAATAGACAACAACAAATATGAAACATATCAGTAAATATATAGCCATGGCTGCCTTCGGGGCAGTCGCGCTGACATCATGCAATGATGAATTGGACGTATCGGCACCGTCACAGATGGACGGTCCTGCCGTATACTCATCAATAGAAAATGCCACCAATGCCATCAACGGTGTTTATGTATTGTTCTGTGAAGACCCGTTCACATCACGTATGTCTGCCGTATGGATGCAGAACACCGATGTGGAGGCAAGTGCCCCGTCGGCCGGCAAGCCGGCAAGCGACCGCCGCGCCGTTTGGTCACTTCAGGGACCGGCCATAGAGGGGTTCTCCGATGTGTACAACGCATGGAACAACTGTCTGCAAGCCATCGACCGCGCCAATCAGGTGATAGAGGGCGTTGACAACAGCGCCATCGGCAGAGAGGCCGAGATGCAGCAGATAAAGGGCGAGGCCGTATGCCTCAAGGCTTACAGATATCTGCTCATGTGCAACTTCTGGGGTGACGTTCCCTACTGGGACCAAGCCGCAAAATGGGGTATGGATCTTGACCGCCCGCGCACAGACCGCAACATCATCTACAGCCAGTGCCTGCAGCAGCTTGTCAACATCGAGCCTTCTATGAAATGGTCGGACGTAAACACCGGAGGCATAGAGCGCATGAACCGCGACTTCGCCATCGGACTGATAGCACGTATAGCCATGTTCCGCGCCGGCTACGGCAAGACTGTCGACGGAACCATCAAGCGCGCCGACGAATATCTCGATGTGACTTCCGACGATCTCCTCGCCGTGACCTACACCGACAATGGCGGCAACAAGGTTACAGCACGTACGTACAAGGAGTACTACCAGATGGCAAAAGACTACTGCCAGAAGCTCATCAACCTGAAGCCGCGCTCGCTTTACGCTGACTTCAACCAGCCGTTCTACAATGAGAACACATATCTGGTGGAGAACAACAAGGAGATTCTCTTCGAGGTGGCCTTCACAGAGAGTAAAGGCGGCGATGTGGGATGGTGCATTGGCGTGGCCAACACCGGAACATGCGCCAAGGGTAACACAACCGCACAGGTTGGCCTCACCCCGAGCTACTACATGTCATTTGCCGACAACGACACCCGCCGCGACGTTACATGCGCCTTCTACTCGCACGCCAACGACACCGTGGCTGCCGTAAGGGCCACAGCCATCGGCGTGGGCAAATGGGACAGAGCACTGGCAACGAAAGACCTCGGCAAGGACTCTTCAAAGGGTACTGGCATCAACTGGCCGCTGATGCGCTATTCAGACGTGCTCCTGATGCTGGCCGAGGCAGAGAACGAGCTCAACGGCCCCACAGCTGTGGCCAAGGAGGCTCTGACACAGGTTCGCGCCCGTGCCTTTGCTGGCAGTCCCACATACGCCGACGATGTTACAGCATACGTGAACGGCCTGACAGGAAAAGACGCCTTCTTCGACGCCATCGTCAACGAGCGTGCATGGGAGTTTGGCGGCGAGGGCATCCGCAGGTTCGACCTCATCCGCTGGAATCTCTATGCAAAGAAGTTGGATGAGGCCATGAAGACCATGCTCTGCTGGGGTATAGCAGCCAACGAAAGTGTGATGGAAGACCTGAGAAGCCAAGACTCACAGTCCGGGTACAAGGACCTCGTTGCCGAAATCGACGCCAAGGGATATACCAACTGGGCCGACAAACTGTACTACAAGAGAACCGGAAACTCTAACACAAAGAAAGACTTTGAATGGGTGAACAGAAAGTACAAGGCCAACAGCGACGAGACAGAAGGCTACTGGTCGGTTAACTGGGGTTCGGATCTTCTCAAGCGTGTGACCACATACAAGTATGACAATACGGAATATGCTGCCTGCACAAAGACCACAGACGAGGTTAACGGCACCGTGACATACGTTCTCGGAACGGCTCCCGCCGACAAGACAGTGGTAATCAACATCGGTGACAACTCGAACATCACGCGCACCGACAAATATCAGTTCTGCGACTATGCCACACGTATCTACCGCGGCTACAACAACGGAGCCATCACCGTCGAAGGCAAGACTGTGCCCTACCTCCTGCCCATCGGAACAACTACACTGTCGTCGAGCAACGTGCTTGACAACACCGGCTACGGACTGCAGGATGCCGATATGGGAGAGGGAATCAATGTCATTGTGACAGAAATCGTAAAGGAAAACTATTAATAACGGACAAATATGAAAAATATATTTAAATCAACATTGCTGTTTATGGCAATAGCAGCGGGAGCAGGCACGCTGGCAAGCTGCAGCGACGACGACCTGCCCGCAGCCGACGCTCTATTCAGACCTGTAATATCCGACGACAACATCACGCACGGCTTGGACGAAGACAATGTCCCCTTCATGGTTATCGAATGGGACAACTACTCCACGGCCAACAAATACGTGGTGAAAATAGCCGCCAACGACGGCAGCGACGAGCGTACAATCGAGACAAACGAGCTGACATGCCGTTTCGACGGACTGCAGTATGACAGGGAGTACAACATCAGCATACACTCTGAAAATACAATGAACGGAATGTCGTCGAAAGACTTCACCATCACGACAACCACCCTCGACTTCCCCACCAACCTCGCGTCGGTGCAGTCGTCGGACATCATCGACACACAGGCACGCATCAAGTGGAGCAGCCCGGAAGGTGTTGTCAACATCGACTCCATCGCCATATTCCACGACAGCAAAGACTCGCTGGTGGCAGGCGTGAAACTCACAGAGGAAGAAATAGGTGCCAACGAGGTTATCGTACGCAACCTCGAGCCTAAAACCGGCTACCGTGTAGAGGCTTACCTGAACGAAGCATACAAGGGCAAGAAGCGCTTCACGACAGCGGCATCCGAGAACTATACCGGAAACGTTATCGACCTGCGCGGCTACAACGCCGAGGAAAGCTACAAGCTGCTTACCCAAACGTTCATCGACTCCATCCTGGCCGAGAACCTGTACAAGGATCAGGATCTGACCATCGTGCTGCAGGGCGGCATGCAGTATCGCCTGCCCACCCTCACCGTTCCGGCAACAACGGGAACACTGACGTTCACCACAGGTCTCAGCCTCGCCGGACGGGCCATGTTCGACGTGACGGGCAACTTCACGGTAGCAGCGGGCAGCGAGGTCAATGGCTTCACATTCGAGAAACTTGACTTCAGCGCAGCCACACAGCCCACCGACAATAACTACGGCGGAAAGTACCTATTCAACATCGGAAATGCCGGCGCAAGCATCGGCTCCGTGGACATAAAGGACTGCAACATAAAATGGAAGCGCGGTGTGATACGTATCCAGACATCTGCCAAAATAGAGAATGTAACGATAGACAACTGTGTGTTCGACTCCATCGCCGGCTACGGAATTGTCAACGCGGATAATGGTGAGGCTGAAATCAATAATATCAAGGTTAGCAACAGCACGTTCTCCACATGTCAGGTTTTGTTCACCAACACCAAAGGTAAAAAGCCTAACGCAGTAAGCATCGAGAACTGTACATTCTGGCGCTGCGGAGCCGACAAGAAATTCATACTCGACTTCAAGGGAAAGGATATCGTTCCGAGCGTAAAGAACTGCCTCTTCGGTCCGTCGTTCGGTGAGACCGGTCTGGAGTTCTGGTCAGGTGACGTCACTCCGAAATCTGAAAGCAACTTCTTCACGAGCGATTTGGTATGGCGCGTGAAATCGGAAGAAGACCCCACACCAAAGGCACAGCTTGACGGCACTACGCTGTCGACGGATGTTCCCGGAACATTCAGGGACGCTGAAAACGATGACTTCACCGTCATCTCCAACGAACTTGGTGGTTCCAAACCCAAACCGGGCGACCCGCGCTGGTATTAATTGGATTAATCGGGGATTATAAACCCCGTAGGGACATATTCTTGCATTTGTCCGTTCGCAACATGTTGACATTCATCATGATTTGGCGGACAAATACAGGGATATGTCCCTAATTTGTATAACACCACCCGTGGGCGGAATTATTTCGCAGACACTATAAATTCCACTAATAGTGATAAAAAGTAACACCTTATATAATAAATTATCACTATCTTTGCAAAGATTAGAAACAACAAACATACCATTATACTTATGCTATTAAAAAACAAACTCACACTGGGTGCACTCGCACTCATGCTCTCAGCCACCGGCCAACCTGCCTTGGCTGACAACACCGAGAAGATACCGGCGTTCCCCGGTGCCGAAGGTTTCGGACGATATGTCACCGGAGGCCGCGGCGGAACAGTATATCATGTGACCAACCTCAACGACTCCGGCGAAGGCTCACTGCGCTGGGCACTCGGACAGAAGGGAACAAAAATCGTTGTCTTCGACGTGTCGGGAACAATACACCTGAACTCCGCACTCAACATCACCGGCAACACCACCATCGCCGGACAGACGGCACCGGGCGACGGCATCTGTCTGGCCGACTATCCCGTAGCCGTAAGAGGCAACAACGTGATAGTGCGCTACATGCGTTTCCGCCTCGGAAACAAATATGTGCTGAAAGACGGTGCCGACGGATGGGACGGATTCGGAGGAATGGATCAGGAACGCATAATGATAGACCACTGCTCGGTGAGCTGGAGTATAGACGAGTGCTGCTCGTTCCTCGGCAACAAGAACACCACCCTGCAGTGGAGCATCGTGTCGCAGAGCCTCGTAAACTCAGGCCACACGAAGGGCAGCCACGGCTACGGCGGCAACTGGGGCGGCTCGGGTGCATCGTTCCACCACAACCTCATCGCACACCACGCAAGCCGCACACCGCGCCTCGGCCCGCGCCCGACAACACAGCTTGACGAGCGTATGGACATGCGCAACAACGTCATCTACAATTTCGGAGGCAACGGATGCTACGGCGGCGAGGGCATGACGGTGAACATTGTCAACAACTACTACAAGCCCGGCCCCGGCTCACCATCCGGCACCAAGGGCAAGCGCATCGCCGGCATCGGCATACGCACCAACAAATACGTGACCACATATCCGGCATATGCGCCGGCACTGCATCTGTGGGGCAAGTATTATGTCACCGGAAACGTAAACCCGACTTATGCCGATGTGACAAAAGACAACTGGACATACGGCATATACAACCAGATTGACGCAAGCAACTGCGACGGCACGTACACAGCCACGACAAAGGACACCATCAAGATTGACGAGCCGATGCCGTTCATCGCCACAACAACGCACACGGCAGAAGCAGCCTACGAAAAGGTGCTGGCATACGCCGGAGCAAGCCTGAGCCGCGACTCACACGACGAACTCATCGTAAGTGACGCACGCAACGGCAAGGCCACATACACGGGAACAGGACTGTCAAAAGGATTCATCAACTCGCAGGATGACAACAAGCCTGCGGGAGCCGGCGCCGACTGGAGCGCATGGCCCACACTGAACAGCACGGCTGCACCTGCCGACACCGACGGCGACGGCATGCCCGACGCATGGGAGACGGCACACGGTCTGAACCCCAACGATGCTGCAGACGGAGCAATGGTGGCCGACAACGGATACACCAACGTTGAAAACTATCTGAACAGCCTCGTCGAGACAATAACCACAGCACAAAACGAGGGCGGCACGATAATGGGCAGCGTGGAATATGAAGGCGAGGAGCAGCCGGTGACCGAATATGAGCTGTCGCCCTTCACGGCAAACGACAGCTGGGACTTCTCCAACGGCATAAGCATAACCGTTGGCAACGGCTACGCCACCGGCTCGGCATGCGGCATAACGGGCATCAAATACTCCCGCAACTCCACATTCAAGATTAATCTGCCTGAGGGCGTAAGCATAAAGGGTGCCGAGTTCACCGGCTACAGCAACAGCGACAACGGCACGGCTTACCTGTCGCAGTTCGGCAACGACACGTTTGCCGCCGACCAGTATGTGTTTCCGTCGCGCACCGGACAGAAGACGGCCACACACAACGTCACCCTGTCGGCTCCGGTAAAGGGAGTGCTGCCCATGCAGTATAAAGACAATCAGGTGGTGATGATAATCAAGCTCTTCGCCGTGACAGGCACCAACGGCATCAACGACATAAAGACCGTCACCATCGACACCGGTAAGATTTACACTCTCGACGGACGCCGCGTAAACGGTGATGTGCACTCGCTCGGCAAGGGTATATACATAATCAACAACCGGAAAGTAGTGGTCAAATGAGAAAAAGAAAACTGATAATCGCCTTCATCTTCACGGCATGCGCCATGCAGGCCGGTGCACAGTCACTGCCCTACCAAAACCCTGACCTTACGGCAGAACAACGTGCCGAGGATCTGCTCAAGCGGCTTACACTTGAGGAGAAGACACGCCTGATGATGAACGGTTCGCCGGCCATACCACGGCTCGGCATACCACAGTTTGAATGGTGGAACGAAGCATTGCACGGCATAGGCCGCAACGGCTTTGCCACGGTATACCCCATAACCACATGCATGGCCGCATCGTGGGACGAGGCACTGCTTGAGCGTGTATTCACCACCGTCAGCGACGAGGCCCGCGTGAAGGCGCAGCAGGCAAAACGCAGCGGCGAGATAAAGAGATACCAGAGTCTGTCGTTCTGGACACCTAACATCAACATCTTCCGCGACCCGCGGTGGGGACGCGGACAGGAGACCTACGGCGAAGACCCGTACCTGACTGAGCTGATGGGCATGGCCGTGGTGCGCGGACTGCAAGGGCCCGACAATGCCAAATACCGCAAGCTGCTGGCCTGTGCCAAGCACTTTGCCGTGCACAGCGGCCCGGAGTGGAACCGCCACTCATTCAATATCGAGGATCTGCCGGCACGCGACCTTTGGGAGACGTACCTGCCGGCCTTCAAGGCATTGGTGCAAAAAGCTAATGTGACCGAGGTGATGTGCGCCTATCAGCGCATCGACGGCGAGCCGTGCTGCGGCAACACCCGCTACGAACAGCAGATACTGCGCGACGAATGGGGCTTCAAGGGCATGATAGTGAGCGACTGCGGCGCCATAGGCGACTTTTGGCAGAAAGGCAAACACGAAGTGTCGAAAGACGCGGCATCGGCATCGGCCAAGGCCGTATTGTCGGGTACCGACGTGGAGTGCGGAGCCAACTACAAGCGGCTGCCCGATGCGGTGAAGGCCGGATATGTGAGCGAGGCCGACATAGACATCTGCGTGAAACGCCTGCTCAAAGCGCGCTTTGAATTGGGCGACTTCGATGCCGACGAGCTGGTGGAATGGACAAAGATACCCGAAAGCATAGTGGCCTGCGACGCCCACAAGCAGCTGGCTCTCGACATGGCACGCAAAGGGACGGTACTCCTGCAGAATAAGGGCGGCATACTGCCCCTTCAGGCAGACGGTTCAACTGCCGACATCGTGGTGATGGGTCCCAACGCCAACGACTCGGTGATGATGTGGGGCAACTACAGCGGATATCCCACGCGCACTGTGACAATACTTCAGGGCATACGCCGCAAGGCCGGCAACGTGAAGTACATACAGGGATGCGGACTGACACGGAACGAAGTTGACGCAAGCCGCTATGAAATGATTAAAAGCCCCGACGGGCAGAAAGGCATGAAGGCCACGTACTGGAACAACACCGAAATGGAGGGCACGCCCGCTGCCACGGCATACATGCGCGAACCGATAAACCAAAGTAACGGCGGTGCCACTGTATTCGCCCCGGGGGTGAACCTCGAGCATTTCTCAGCGCGCTACGAAGGAACATTCACTCCCGAGAAGGACGAAACGTTGTCGCTGTCGGTGGGATGCGATGACAAGGCCCGCGTGATACTGAACGGCGATACGGTGATAAACCGTTGGAAGTCGCGTCACCGCATCGACTACCAGCAGGTGAAGCGCAACTTTAAGGCCGGCGAGACGTACACAATACAGATAGACTATGTGCAGGAAGATGACATCGCAGCCATGCAGTTTGACCTGACATGCAAAAGCACTCCCACGCACGAAGAGCTGCTTGCCGAAATAGGAAATGCCGGAACGGTGATTTTCGTCGGCGGCATATCGCCGCGTCTCGAAGGAGAGGAGATGAAGGTGGACGAACCGGGATTCCGCGGCGGCGACCGTCTCGACATCGAGCTGCCGAAAGTGCAGCGTGACATGATGGCCATGCTGCACGAGGCTGGCAAGAAGGTGGTATTCGTCTGCTGCTCCGGAGGTGCCATGGGACTTGTGCCCGAAAGCCAAAACTGCGACGCCATCGTCCAGGCATGGTATGGCGGCGAACAGGGTGGTCGTGCCGTTGCCGACATTCTTTTCGGCGACTACAACCCGAGCGGCAAACTGCCGGTGACGTTCTACAAGAGCGCCGACCAGCTGCCCGACTTCGAGGATTACCGTATGGCCGGACGCACCTACCGCTACTTCCGCGGCGAACCGCTCTTCCCGTTCGGCCACGGCCTGAGCTACACCACCTTCAGTCATGAGAACATGAAGTATAATGCCAAGAAGGGTGTGCTAACGCTCGAGGTGACGAACACAGGCAAACGCGACGGTGATGACGTGGTACAGGTGTACATACGCAACACGACCGACACCGACGGCCCGATAAAGACACTGCGTGCATACAGCCGCGTGTCGCTGAAAGCTGGCGAACGTCGCACGGTAGCCATCGACCTGCCGCGCGAACGGTTCGAATGTTGGGACGCAAAGACAAACACCATGCGTGTGGTACCGGGAAAATATGAGATAATGGCGGGCAACTCCAGTGCCGCCAACGCTCTAAAGACAATAACGGTAAAGGTGAAATAAGACACACCGACCACAAAATCATAAGAGGCCGTGTCAAAATGCGATGGAAGCGACTTGCATTTTGGCACGGCCTCTTACTTGATAATTTATTTGCGGCAAGACATCACAGATTTACGATAACAGGACTGTGATGTATTGCAGGAAGTATCTTTTCGATAAGTTCAGTAGTCTTCATGCGCAGGCTTGACGTGTTGATGCACGGGTGGAATCCAACATACTCGCTCTGCAGGACATCGCTGTCTATAAGCAGCTGCACGTCATTACCGCTGTCGTTCATCAGCCCCAGCACCGAGACGGATCCGGGCGTAATGTCGAGGTATTTCAGCATATCCTCCTCACCGGCAAACGACAGGCGGGCGGAGTTTATCTGCGCCGAAAGATTCTTGGTCAGGAATTTCTTGTCGCCTGGAATCATGAGCAGATAGAAGCGTGTTTTCTGGCGGTTGCACAGAAACAGGTTCTTGCAAATTATGGCATGGCGCGTGCGCCCGCTGTTGGATTCGGCATTAAATTCCTCCAGCGTCATCCTGCCGAAGGCTGCATTTATCTCGGCACATACCTCCATGGTCATGGCGGGTGCATGGTCAAGGCGGTCATAGTCTATTTGCAAACTGTCCAACAGGTTGTACACCCTTATCTCCCGTTCCTGCCGACCGGTGGTGTCGGACGGCCTTCCCTTATATATCGTCAGCATTTTCTGTAGTTTTTATCGATTGTATCAAGACAACGAGCTGTGCGTGTCACGTAATTACGGATGCAAAATTAGCAAATAAAGATGAAAATCAAGTTTTTTTAATCTCTTTTCGCCATTTCGCATCAGAATGGATATGAAATCAGCCCCTACAGTAACCGGCCATCAGTGAATTATTACACCAACGAGTTCACTATACTATTGGCTTAACTCCATTTAACTCCTTAACTCCTAAAAAATAACTCCTTTACTCAGTTAGCCTTGTCACGATACTCCGACGGTGTCATGCCGGTTTCTTTCTTGAAACATTTGCTGAAATACTTGGGGTCGGAGAATCCTACCATATAAGCAATTTGCGAGAACGGATAATTGCTCTTGGCGATGAGCTCTTCCGCCCGCTGCATACGTATGTGGCGCACAAAGTCGACAGGTGCCATGCCGACGATGCTCTTTATCTTGCCATAGAACACCGAACGTCCGAGATTTACGGCAGCAGCCAAATCTTCTATCTTCATGTTCGGGTCGCTGATATGCTCTTCCAGATAACCCAAAAGGCTCTTCATCATCTCTGTGTCGGCATCGACAATCTGCGGTGTCTCCAATTTGTATGTACGGTTGTCATCGGGCTTTATCTGCTCTACATAGGCCTGCTGAAGCAGATGGCGCTGACGTATGATATTCCTTACGCGCGACTTCAGATAAATGGCGCTGAAAGGTTTGGTGATGTAATCGTCGATACCGGTCTCGAGCCCGTGCAGACGGTCTTCGAGTGAAGACTTTGCCGAGAGTACAATGATGGGAATATGGCAAATGTCGTTGTTGCACTTTATCCGGCGCACCATCTCCAGACCGTTCATCTCCGGCATCATGACATCGGTTATGATGAAATCGGGCATCTCGGTTTCGGCAATCTCCAATCCCCGGCGACCGTTCTCCGCCTGAAGGACATTGTAGTCTTCATTCAGTATGCAGACAAGGAAATCACGCAGATCTTCATTATCCTCGACAACGAGCAGTTTCCACTCTTTGGGCTGCCGCAAATCGCCTGATGACTGGGATTCGGACATTGTATGCGATTCGGGAGCTGGCAGCGAATCGTCAGCAGGAACTAATGGATGTGGATGCTCATACCCGGAATGGGCATTGGCTTCATCCGACAACCAATCGTCCTTATCGTTCCGTCCCTTCCTTAAAGTCATTTTACGGTCCATGCTGTACTTCAACATCTTGTTAACAAGTTCGAGCATGTGCGAGGCGTTGCGCTCCACCATCTCCAGATGTTTGCGTGCCGTGTCTGTAAGGTTACCGCCGTTGAGAATCTCCGTAACGGGTCCGCCTATAAGAGTGAGAGGGGTGCGCAGCTTGTGACCGATTTCCGTAAAGAAACGTGTCTTCATGTCGTTCAGTTCACGCTCCATCGCCGCTCTTGTCCGAAGGTTGTAAATATATACCGCCACACATATCAGACATACGGACAGAAGCACATAGAGGAGTGTGGCCCATCCCGTCTCCCAAAATGTGGGATGGACATTGATGTTGAGTTCTGCCACGTTATCCACCCAAATACCGTCACTGTTGGTACTCTTCACCAGCAGCTTATGCCGTCCGGCAGGCAAATAGTTGAACGACGCACTGTTGGTCTCTTCCACATAGTTCCACTTGTCATCAACACCATCGAGTTTATAGGCATATTTCACAAGATACTTGTCAGAATATTCAAGAGCCGCGAAATAAACGGTAAGATTGCGTCGGTCGGACGGCACCTCAAGCACCTCCCTGTTGAGAACCGGTTCCATCTCGTTGTCTCCCTGCCAAAGTACACCGGTGAAGATAATGCCCGGTATGTGGTCACTCTTTTTAAGTTCATCGGGATTGAAAGTGATGAAACCTCCCCTAACGGCAACCGAAATGACATCTGTGGCATTGTGAACCGGCTTGGCCTCAGACATCTCCGCATTGTAGCCTATATTGTTAGGTCCATACTGTGACAACACACCGGTGGCAGGGTTGTACTTCTCGATGCTGCCCTCACGTATTATCCACACATCGCCCTTGTTGTCCTCCACCACCGACTGCACGATATTGTCATCGGTGTGCACATCGGTCAGACTGCCGAACTTCAAATCATCACTGAGTACACCGGCAGAAGTGAGTTCCAGCACCCCTCCCCCCATGGTTACAACGACAACCTTTCCGTTCCGCGTCACCAGTGTCTGCATGACGTCATTGCCCATCAGGCTCGTTTCGTCTCCACGAACATGCTGGTTTATATAAAAATGTATCTTGTCAGGACGACTGAAATCGTCTGAGAAACTTACAAGCCCACCGCTTGTAGAGAGTATGACGGATCCCTTATTGTCGTGTGTAACACGCCGTACCTTCCTTATGTACAAGCTGTCGGGATATTGTTTCATGTCGTTGCGGTAATTGATGAAACGCATCTTTCCGCCACTCTCGTCAACAAGATTCAACCCACCGTCAAACGAGGCTATCCATATATGATTGCGATTGTCAATATCAATGTCGTAAATGTCATTATTACTGAGCGAATAGATGTCGGCAGCGCTGCTGGTGTAATGCCGGAGCGTCCCATCTCTGTGCAACACATACACGCCGTCACCCTTGGTACCTATCCACACACGGCCCTTGTTGTCTTCACGAAGCGCGTAGATACGGTTGGCGAAATTCGTCTTGCCCTTCTGCAACGAGCCATCCTTACCGATATATCCCAAAAGGCGGCTGCCGGCGTCAAACACGGCCAGCTGCCCTTCGTTTGTTCCGGCCCAGGTGTTGCCACGGCTGTCGATAAGCAGAGAACGTACATCCTGGTTTGGCAATACAGGAATGTATTTGAAATGACGATATCTGAAGTTGACAAGACTTATATCACGTGTGGACGTAAACCAAAGGTTCTTGTCTTTGTCTATGAAGAACTTTTCTATCGTAGGGAGAAAAGTTTCTGAACCTGTGCCCGATTTCAGCACGTAAGGCACAAGTTTTTGTTCTGCCTCATCATAATAAGAGAATGTGCCGCCGCCCGGCACTGTCCACACCGTACCGTACTTGTCTTCATGAAAGAACGGTTTGTCACTCGTTGTGCTCCTTATGGCATTGTCGGCATTTGACATAAGCCAACGGGGCGAGGCAGCACTTCTGTCAATCATTATGACACCGTTGCCTGCCGTATAGGCCCATATACGCTTTTGGGTGTCAACAAATATGTCTGTCACCACTGCAGACGGCTGGACTGGCGTCTGAACGGAATGGACATGCGTAGAGTTTCGGGAAATATCATAGCAAACAACACCCGCATCGGTGGCCAGCAGCATCCTCCGGTCATCCATTTTAACCATACCATTTATACGTGAAACTCCGGCAGGCATGGCTATCTTCCGTGGCTTGGGACTGTTGGCGTCATAAGCGTAAAAACGTCCGTCATACGATGCGAACAAGACTGTCTTGCCCAACTGTCCCATGTGCTCAAACGGAACATCGCAGTCAAAATCTCCGTCATACAGCACTACACCGCTGTCACTGAATATCCATTCGCGGCCGAAATCGTCAAGCTCAGCCTTATTGAAACCGGCACGTTTGCCACCGTATGCCTTGCCATCAAATTTTTCTATGCCTTCGCCATACTTCACCCGGGCATCGTCTATGCGGTAATTCGCCCCTCCATTGTTACTGGCCACCCACGTATGGCCGTTAGCCAACGAATAGACATTGCGCACAAAGATATCGTCGTTGAACTTTTCCTTTATTATCTCACTGACATTGATGTAGCGGCATTGGCGCGTATCCAACAGATAGACGTTACGGTCGTAGGTGCAACACCAGATGTCGCCTGTTGCGCTCGGCTTTACGAGAAACATCCTGTTGGTGGTGAGCACATCGTTTGCTCCGGGCCGGTTGCGGAATGTGGTGAAACGGTAACCGTCATAACAGCAAAGCCCGTTCCATGTAGAGAACCATATCAAGCCGTTATCTGTCTGTATGATACGTGATATATTACTTGCAGGGAGTCCGTCTCTCAAAGTGAAATTGCGGACATCGCAATAAGGTTGTGCCACACCCCGTGCAGCAATCATCAACCAAACCGTAAGCAATATTAATATCCTATTTTTCATAAATATGGCGATTCAAATAATATATCGACAAAATTAATAAAAAAATAATGAATAACAGGTGTCGATTGATAAAATAATAACGAATAACAGGTGTTGGACAATAAAAAAACGTGGAGACAGGCATTCACGCCTGACTCCACATTACATTATATTTCCAAAAACCAGCCGGGTCTTGTCAGACCTCATGACAGAGTTTCGGCCTTATCACTTGCTTTCGGCTTTTGTAGTTTTGGCCTTGGCCGCCGGCTTCTTTGTGGCTGTTTTCTTTGCCGGCTTCTCAGTCTTCTGCTTTTCTTCTTCTTTCTCCATCTTCTCCAACTTAGTCTTCAGACGGCTGATTTCCTTGTCTTTCATCTCAATCTCGTCACCCTGATTCTTAATGGTGGTGAGCAGACTGTTGAGCTCTTCGTTGTCTATTTCCTCTGGATAAAGACTGTTCACACGGTTGATGAAGTCGCCGAGAATATTCATGTAGTTGGTGAAAGCGTCGAACGGGTCGCTGTAGATACCACGGTCCAATCCCACGTTTGAAGGCTTGGTGGTCATGAACCGGAAATTGTTGCTTGCCTGCAGGTAGTCCCAATCCTGATTTACACGCGGGTCGTTGGCTATGCGCACACGGTCGGCCACACTGTAGAGTTTGTTGAACGCCTCACGCTGCATGGCATTTCCCAACCAGCAGCTGACATCGCGCTCCTCGTCTACCCATGACAATGTGTCGGGAACATCGAGGGCACCGACACTGTGTGTCATCTTGCATATCTCCGTAGGAGTGGAGAAGATTATGCCTTTCTCCTTTGCACATGCAGGCAGGGCCTTTATGAATTCAAGAATGTTTGATGACAGCGGCTGTGCAATACCGAGAGCGGAAAGCTCCATGAAGATGTTGATAATCTGCTCGTTCTCCGGCAGTGATGCAATGCGGTTGATATAGGTATCGGCGAAAAGCGGATAGCCGGGCCAATCGCTGTTGGAAAAACGCAAAGAGATGTCATCACTGAAATCAACGTCACGCAACAGCAACTTGAGGTCGGGGGCTATGTTACAGTTGTAGACATAGTGGGGCGATTTCCAGCCGAGCACATGCTTGGCACCCTCGGTAAGCATGCCCTTGAAGCCCATGGCAGCCACCTGCCCGCCGATATCGTCACTGTAGATGAGCGACGAGTTGCGCAATACGGTAGGTTTCTTGCCGAAATATTCTTCAATCTTCTCACACTGCTTCCTTACATCGGCGGCAAAAGTCTCTTCGTTGGCCAACGAAGACAAACCGTGAGAATAAGGCTCTGCCAAAAACTCCACACAACCGGTCTCGTTGAGCTTCTGCAATTTCTCGAGAACCTGAGGTGCGTGCATTTCCAACTGCTCAATACCCACACCCGAGAGGGAGAACGCCACTTTGAAGTAGTTGCCATTGGCTTTTATCATCTCCTCCAGAGCATTGAGTGCCGGCATATACGAGTGCTCGGCAATGTTACAGATGCTACGCTCATTCTCGTAGTCATCATAGTAATAATGGTCGGTACCGATATCGAAGAAACGGTATCTCTTGAGATGGGTTATCTGGTGTATCTCAAAATATAAACAAATTGTTTTCATTGTCGTTTGATTTTTTTGTTGTTTTAATGGACTGATCGGACATCACAAGTCTTATCCGACTATCGAACTATCTCCATCCGAGCGTACGCTCATACAGCTCACGAATCCAAAGACCTACTTTCTCCCATGTAATCTGGTCTACCTCGCGTTTGCCCTCTTCCTTCAGATAATTGAACAGGCTGTCGTTGGCGCAGATGGAATAAATGGCGTCGGCCATGGCATGGATGTCCCAATAGTCTACCTTGATGCAATTATTCAGTATCTCCGCACATCCGCTCTGCTTGGATATGATGGACGGCGTGCCGCACTGCATGGCTTCCAATGGCGAAATGCCGAACGGTTCGCTCACAGAAGGCATCACATAAACATCCGAGTCTTTCAGACATTCGTAAACCTGCTTGCCTCGCATGAAACCCGGGAAGTGGAAACGGTCGGCTATGCCACGTTCTGCCGCAAGCTGAATCATGGCGTTCATCATATCGCCGGAACCGGCCATACAGAACCGGACATTGCGTGTACGGTGAAGCACCATACTGGCAGCCTCAACGAAATACTCCGGTCCTTTCTGCATGGTGATTCGTCCGAGGAACGTCACCACCTTGTCCTTGCCGGTATGGTCAGGACGCGGTATATCATCATACTCCTGCTTAAGCGGATATACGGCATTGTGAACAGTGAAGCACTTGCGCGGATCCTGATGATACTGATGGATGACCGTCTGCCGGGTGAGTTCGCTCACGCACATTATACAGTCGGCATTGTCCATACCGTTCTTCTCGATAGAATATACCGTGGGGTTGACCTTGCCGCGGCTGCGGTCAAAATCGGTGGCATGAACGTGTATGCACAGAGGTTTGCCGCTCACCATCTTGGCATGTATGCCGGCAGGATAGGTGAGCCAGTCGTGTGCATGTATGATGTCGAAATCTTCTGTGCGGGCCACGACACCGGCTATTATGGAATAGTTGTTGATCTCCTCATGCAGATTCGACGGATAGCCTCCGGCAAACTCCATACATCCGAGATCGTTGACGTGCATATAATTGAAATCGGCATATATGTGGTCACGCAACTTATAATAGTAATCGGGGTTCATGATGTGTCCGACACGGTTCTTCACATATTCGTAATCCACATCACGCCAGGCAATGGGCACAGAGTTCATGGCCACAATATTGGCAGCCCTCCTGTCTTCGTCGCCCCACGGTTTGGGCAGACACAATGTTATGTCAAGGTCGCCCTGTGCGTGGAGACCTTCAGTTATTCCGTAATTAGCGGTAGCAAGTCCACCATATACATGAGGAGGATACTCCCAACCAAACATTAATACTTTCATTGTCTTGTCCTCCTCTTATTTCTGATATGTATATTTTTCCAATAGTTTCAGAGTACGCAGAATCTCGGCAACATTCATTGCAAACGACATGCCGCCACGTCCATGGAACGGCGGATTGCCGTCGAAAAGTTCGGAGATGGTTCCAAGGGCATGATAGTTCATCTCGTCTTCATACCCCACCATCTGCCGCTCTATGAAGCGAAGGCGCGTACGCTTGTAGAGTTTCAGACAAGCCTCCATATAGAAACCACCGAGCCATGGCCATGCCGTACCCTGGTGGTAAGCATAGTCGCGCTGTGTCTGCGGACCTACATACATAGGATTGTAGCCGCCGCTCTTCGGTGACAGCGAGCGTAATCCCTTGGGGGTAAGCAGCTCACGCGTGCAGACATCAAGCACGCTCTTCTTCTGCTCCTGATTGAGCGGAGAATAATCGAATGCCACGGCAAATATCATATTGGGGCGAACGCTCCAGTCCATCATGTAACCATCGACATAATCGAGCAGATAACCATATTCGTTGAGGAACGTCTTCACAAACGACTCCTTGCAGAGTTCGGCACGCTCTTCCAAGTCGGCGGAAATGTCTGCGTCGCCGGCCTCCTGAGCCAAAGCGGCACAGAACTTGACGGCATTGTACCACAGAGCATTAAACTCGACAATATATCCGGTACGCGGCACCACAGGACGGCCGTTGGCCGTAGAGTTCATCCACGTTACAGCCTTGTCGCGGCCGTTGGTGTACAGCAGTCCGTTGTCATCAAGACGCAGATTGGGGTGCCCGCCTTCTATAATGTAGTTGATGATGTCCTGCAACAGTTTGCCGTACATCTCGATGCACTTGCCGTTGCCGGCCTGCTTGGCATACTGCTGTATGGCCCATACTGCCCACAGTGGCACGTCGGGCTGCTCTATTTCATATAATTTCACGGTAAGGGGCTTCTCTTCCATAAACTCGCGGAGTCCTTTCTCGGCCGTCTTCATCACGAGTTCGAAATAGTCTTGCTCGTCGATGGCCAATGTAAGTCCCGGAAGAGAAACAAAAGTGTCACGGGCACGGCTCTTGAACCACGGATAACCGGACAGCAGATACCGGTCATCGTTCTTCTCATGCTTGTGGAACTGGTGTGCCGCATTTACCAGACAGTGGAAGAAGTTGTCACGAGGCGCACGCTCGTCCACCTCTTCATCAAAGAGTTTCTTCAGGCCGCCGGTACGTGAGGGCGATGTTGATGCTGCGAAAACAATGCTCTCGCCTTTCTTGATAGGCATCTCAAAATAGCCCGGCACATACAAGTCCTCATTCGAGGCATAGCCGCGTTCCTGCTCCTTGGGATATTCCACGCCACGATACCAGTCGGGCTGGAATATGAACTCGTTCTTCTTACTGAACTGCATGTAAAGGTCAGGGTAACCGGCATACATACACGTACGTATTCCATTGTCAATCAGATGATACTCCCGACTGGCCGTGGAATTTTCATGTGTAAACTGCCGTACGCTGCGGAACGCAAGGAACGGACGGAAACGGAGTGTTGTAGCCGAATGGGCGTCAACAAGAGTGTAACGAATCAAGATGCGGTCTTCATAATGCTGAAACACCACTTCTTTCTTCAACAAGACTCCACCGACACGGTAGAGTGTGGTAGGCACCTTGTCGCAGTCAAATTCGCGAATATACTTATGCCCTTTAGGACTGTAGTTGTTGCCCTGATACTTGTGAAGACCGAGATTGAACTCGGCTCCATGCTGAATGACAGTCACGTCAAGCGATGAAAGCAAGACATGATTCTCATCATCAATTTCAGGGACAGGAACAACAAGCAGACCATGATATTTGCGCGTATTGCAATCTGCCAACGTAGAGCAGGAATATGCGCCCGAGCGGTTTGTACGTAGCAATTCACGACGGAGTGACTCCTCCAGGTTGGTCATTACTGCTTTTTCAAATCGTAAATAACTCATAGTTCCTATTTTAAGGTTTTTGATTCATTAGTTGCATTTTTTTTCTTAAGGTAAGCCAGACCGCCTGATTAAGGGTAATCCGGCAAATGATTTCCAAAGTTAGGAAAATTCGGGCTTATAACAAAATAAATAGAGAAAATTTTGATAAAAAAAGATATTTTTTATGATTGTGGAATATATTTTATCTGGAAAACAAGGGAATTTAAACCAAAATTCGTAATTTTGCAAA
This sequence comes from uncultured Prevotella sp., assembly GCF_900549175.1. Taxonomy (GTDB): domain Bacteria; phylum Bacteroidota; class Bacteroidia; order Bacteroidales; family Bacteroidaceae; genus Prevotella. The sequence continues at coordinate 32,806 of NZ_URNN01000004.1, forward strand.
GATAACAATCATAAAAAAGTTGAATGGCAACAAAGGAAAATTTTGATAAAAATAACATTACTGAATCCATGCCTGAGTTATGGGAACTACTCTCATCCGAAGAACAGGATTTTCTTATGGACAATATCAAAATAGCATGTCCGCGTAAAAACGAAACAATATATCAGGCAAACGAATCCCCACAATACCTGATGTGTCTTCTGGAAGGCAAAGTCAAGATACACATGGACGGTGTGGGAGGACGCGACCAAATCATCAGACTGATCAACCGTAAAGGTATCTTCGGATTCAGGGCCGCTTTCGCTGACGAGAAATACATCAATGCAGCATCGGCTTTCGAAGACTCGGTCATTTGCATGATGCCTATAAATATCATCAAGAAACTGATTGCCGGAAACACATCTTTAGCCGTTTACTTCATAAAGCAACTGTCCACCATGCTCGGAATGGCCGACATGCGCACCGTCAACCTCACCCAAAAACACATAAGGGCACGTTTGGCAGAGTCGTTGCTGTCAATCAAAGAGAAATACGGTGTGGACAAAGACGAGTCGACGCTCAACATATCAATGAGCCGTGAAGATTTGGCCAACCTGTCAAACATGACCACAAGCAACGCCATACGCACATTGTCTTCGTTTGCCCAGGAAAAAATCATCGCCATCGACGGCAAGAAGATCAAGATTGTCGATTACGAAAAGCTTCACAACATTTCGGAAATGGGATGATGCCGGCAGGCTGTTCTGAGACGGGATGGTGTCAGCGGGTCAATCGGGGATGAGGAAATTTATCACTTCCTTTTCCACATTTATTTTATAAGGCCCCACCGGAGTAGACATCAACCGCCCGTCTATTCCCACCAAAGCATGACCGGCCTCCATCACGCCCACCCCGTCCGTACGGTAAGGATGCACGCTGCGATGACTCAGGAAACGGCCCGTGAAGAGAAGCCACACCCCGACAAACAGTTGCGTTATCTTTGGACTGCTCACCACCGACACATCCACCATGCCGTTATAAGGCACGGCATTTGGTGTCTGCCCGTAACCGGGACCGCTACCTACACACACGTTCATCACACGGCGCTTCACCACGTCGGAATTTATCTTCAGTTCCATCTTGTAGTCAAGCCGATGGAACAACATAAGCAACAACGACACCACAAACGACAGCGTACGCGAACCGAGCAGGCTGCGTGTCTGACGACGCAGATTCATAATGTCGGCTATAAGTCCGATGTTTATGCAATTCAGAAAATACCGGTGACATTTCTCCCCCCTCTTGTTCGTGTATCTCACACACCCCAGGTCAATCTTCCTCACACGGTGCTTCACGAGCCAGTCCACCGTCTGCGCCACATCATTCTCCCTGAAATTCCAAAAACGTGCAAAGTCATTCACCACACCGTTGGGAATCACCCCGAGCACAATACTGTTGCGAACCTGTTGCTCAACCTCCATCAGACAGTTTACCGCATCGTTAAGGGCAGAGTCGCCACCTACCACGACGATTGTCTTATAACCGTTGTTTATCAGCATGCGCATCAGCCGCTCCACGCTGTCGGAGTTTTCACTCTGCACGAAATCGTAAAGCACACCACGCCCGTCAAGCGCCCGCTGTATACGTTCCCACTGCTTGCGCCCACGACCTCTACCCGATTTGGGACAATATAATATTCCCCACCTTGACGTTTCCACTGCCATGTCTGTTATTATGCTAAATGTTGTTTATGTCTTGTTGCTTCTCCGGTGCCGTCAACAGCCGTCCGCCAACCTTATGATTTCCGCCACTTTCTCTTCGGTTGGAAGCATGGCGTCCAGCCAATGTATGGCCAGCCCACGGCGCTCCATACCCCTGAACCACGTCATCTGGCGTTTGGCAAACTGATGGATGGCTATTTCAAGCCGGTTGAACATCTCGTCATAGCCGGTGCGTCCGATGACGTATTCCGTCACATATTTATATTCCAACCCGTAATATATAAGGTCATCCGCACTGACACCACCGTCAAGCAATGCCCTTATCTCATCTGCCATGCCTTCATCCAACCGCTGGCGCAGGCGCGCCGTTATGCGGCGGCGGCGCTCTTCGCGGTCGATGTCCACACCTATTATTATAGAGTCTGTCTGCGGCATATCTTCAAATCCTGCATCAGGATGTGTTTCCACGTACGTCTCTATCTCAATGGCCCGTATCGCCCGCTTGGCCGTGTCCACGTCGGTCGTGTTGTGCATCTTTCCGCCGTTGCGCCGTTTCAGTTCCGCGAGCATGACGGTCAGTTCGTCAAGCGTCTTGCCCTCCAGGCGCGTCCTCAGCTCCTTGTTCTCCGGCACCGCCGCCAGACTGTAGCCCTTCAGCACGGCCTCTATGTAAAGCCCTGTGCCGCCGCAGAGTATCGGTCGCCGGCCACGTGCCACGATGTCTCCGTAGGCACGGCAGAAATCACGCTGATAGCGGAAAAGGTTGTACCGTGTGCCCGGTTCGGCTATGTCTATCAGATGATACGGTATATGCCGGCCGCCGACGGTGTAGTCGCCGAGGTCCTTGCCCGTGCCGATGTCCATCCGGCGGTAAACCTGCCGCGAGTCGGCACTGATAATCTCACCGTCGGCAGCTGCCGCGAGGTGTGCCGCCAGCGTTGTCTTTCCGCTCGCCGTGGGACCAAGTATGGTTATCATCTTTCTCATTCCTTACGCATATATACGGTTTCTTTGTACGAATAAAAGAAACTGTCGGCAAAAATAATAAAAAAAAGCCGTCCTGCAATGCAGAACGGCCTGTTTTTTATCGCTTTAACAGCCAAATCTTCGAGATTAGCCGTTAACCTTCTTCATGTGTGCGATGAGTTCGAGCACCTTGTTAGAGTAACCGATTTCGTTGTCATACCAAGACACAACCTTTACGAATGTGTCGGTCAGAGCGATACCGGCCTTGGCGTCGAAGATAGAAGTACGTGTGTCGCCCAGGAAGTCAGAAGAAACCACAGCGTCCTCTGTGTATCCCAGAACACCCTTCAGCTCACCCTCAGAAGCCTCCTTCATAGCTGCGCAAATCTCAGCGTATGTAGCGGGCTTGGCCAGGTTTACAGTCAGGTCAACAACAGAAACATCCAGAGTGGGAACGCGCATAGACATACCTGTCAGCTTGCCGTTCAGTTCGGGGATAACCTTGCCTACAGCCTTGGCAGCACCTGTAGAAGAGGGGATGATGTTGCCGGAAGCGGCACGGCCACCACGCCAGTCCTTCAGAGACGGACCGTCAACGGTCTTCTGTGTAGCGGTTGTAGAGTGAACTGTTGTCATCAAACCGTCTGTGATACCGAACTTGTCGTTCAGAACCTTGGCGATAGGAGCGAGACAGTTGGTTGTGCAAGATGCGTTGGAAACGAACTGTGTACCCTTCTCATACTTGTCGAAGTTTACGCCGCAAACGAACATGGGAGTAGCATCCTTTGAGGGAGCAGACATAACCACATACTTAGCGCCGGCCTCAATGTGAGCCTGTGCCTTCTCCTGTGTCAGGAACAGACCTGTAGACTCAACTACATATTCAGCCTCAACCTCGTTCCACTTCAGGTCAGCGGGGTTACGCTCTGCAGTAACACGAATCTCCTTGCCGTTAACGATCAGCTTGCTGTTCTCAACATCAGCCTCGATTGTACCGTCAAAAGCACCGTGCATTGTGTCATACTTCAGCATGTAAGCCAGATAGTCTACCGGGCAGAGGTCATTGATACCTACAACCTGAATGTCATCGCGAGTCTGAGCTGCGCGGAAAACGAAACGACCGATACGGCCAAATCCGTTAATACCAATCTTAATCATAATTACTTTGTTATTTTTTAAGGGTTTTAAATTCCTGTTTTAATTCAACATCTTATAAAGACACTTGCCGTGAGCACCCTCTTTTGAGTAATGAATATCCAAAATAATGATGCTTTTACAGCATATTTTTCTGTTTTCGGGCGCAAAGTTACGAAAAAAAATCTATATTTGCAGTGAAAATCAGTATTAAATTATATAAAAAAGAAAACTAATGGGTAAATTTCTCAATGAATTCAAAGAGTTCGCCGTCAAGGGAAATGCCGTCGACATGGCTGTCGGTGTAATCATCGGCGGCGCTTTCGGCAAAATAGTCACTTCTGTGGTCAATGACATCATCATGCCGCCTATAGGCTGGATTATAGGCGGGGTAAAGTTCACCGACCTCAAGTTTGAACTTCCACAGGTCGAGATTCCCGGCATGGAAAAACTCGAGCCTGTCACCGTAAACTACGGCAACTTCCTCCAGACCATTTTCGACTTCGTCATCATCGCTTTCTGCGTGTTCATGCTCGTCAAGGGTATCAACCGTCTTGCAAATAAAGTAAAGAAAGAGAAGGAGGCTCCCGCCGCACCGCCCGCACCGCCGCAGCCTTCGGCTGAAGAGAAACTGCTCATGGAAATAAGAGACTTGCTGAAAAACAAGCAATAATTCAACATCAGATTAGAATACTTGAGGGTGTGTCAAAATGGCTATATGGTGCTTGGTAGTGACAGATTCTTGTATTTGTCCGCTCGTAACATGTTGATATTCAATGTCCGCTTGACGTACAAATACAAGAATCTGTCCCTACAGTGTGCTAAAATACATCGTTGGGTCTACTCCCACTCTATCGTCGATGGCGGTTTAGACGAAATGTCGTAGCAGACGCGGTTTACGCCACGCACCTTGTTGATGATTTCGTTGCTAACCTTTGCCAGGAAGTCGTAAGGCAGATGTGCCCAGTCGGCCGTCATGGCATCGGTACTTGTCACGGCACGCAGGGCTACGGGGTTCTCGTATGTGCGCTCGTCGCCCATCACGCCCACCGAGCGCACGGTCGACAGCAGCACGGCACCGGCCTGCCAAATCTGGTCGTAAAGCGACACCTCTATCTCGCCGTCGGTCATCGATGCCGGCACACCTGCGGCCAGCACCTTGCGGGCCTCCTCGCCGGACAGGCGCACCTTATAGTCGCGCAACCCACGGATGTATATGTCGTCGGCATCCTGCAGAACGCGCACCTTCTCGCGGGTGATGTCACCCAAGATGCGCACGGCAAGACCCGGTCCGGGGAACGGATGGCGCGTGATGAGATGCTCGGGCATGCCCAGCTGACGGCCCACACGGCGCACCTCGTCCTTGAAAAGCCACTTCAGAGGCTCACAGAGTTGCAGGTGCATCTCTTCGGGCAGTCCGCCGACGTTGTGGTGGCTCTTGATTACCTTGCCCGTAATGTTGAGACTCTCGATGCGGTCGGGATAGATGGTTCCCTGTGCCAGCCACTTTGCGCCGGTAATCTTGCGTGCCTCGGCGTTGAACACCTCAACAAAGTCGCGGCCGATAATCTTTCTCTTCTGCTCGGGATCGGTCACTCCGGCAAGGTCGCCGAAGAACTTTTCGCTTGCGTCAACGCCTATAACATTGAGTCCCAGACACTCATAGTCGTGCATCACGTCGGTGAACTCGTTCTTGCGCAGCATACCGTGGTCAACGAATATACACGTGAGGTTCTTGCCTATGGCACGGTTGAGCAGCACGGCAGCAACCGACGAGTCGACACCGCCGCTGAGTCCGAGAATGACGCGGTCGTCACCCACCTGCGCCTTCAGCTCGGCCACGGTTGTGTCCACGAACGAGGCGGCGCTCCAGTCCTGCTTCGAGCCGCAGATGTCAACAACGAAATTCTTCAGCAGCTGTGTTCCCTGAACGGAGTGGAACACCTCCGGATGGAACTGTACGGCCCATACGGGCTGTTCTTTACTTGCGTATGCGGCATACTTCACGTCAGCCGTCGAGGCTATGCACTCAAAACCGTCGGGAATGGCGGTGATTGTGTCGCCATGGCTCATCCATACCTGAGAGTTGTCCGTGAAACCCTTGAACAGCGGATTCTCCCTGTCGAACGTCTGAAGGTGGGCACGGCCGTACTCACGCGAGTCAGCCTTCTCAACCCGTCCGCCGAGCGTATGTGAGATAAACTGCGCGCCGTAGCAGATGCCAAGCACGGGCAGGCGGCCCACAAACTGGCTCAAATCTACTTTGAAAGCCTCGGGGTCGTGCACTGAATAGGGCGAGCCACTCAGTATGACGCCAATCACCGACGGGTCATCCTTCGGAAATTTGTTGTACGGAAGAATCTCGCAGAATGTGTCAAGCTCGCGGACACGGCGGCCTATGAGCTGCGTGGTCTGCGAACCGAAATCGAGAATGATAATCTTCTGTTGCATATTTATTTTTTAGGAATTAAAGGAGTTAAAGGAGTTAAAGGAGTTAAAGCCGATAGCCAATGTCAATCCTTTATGAATTAAAGGAGTTGAAGTGGTATGGGAAATTAAAACCAATAGTCCGAATAGCTCCATTCGTTTATATTTTATTATTGTTTATGTCTTGATTATATTGTATGTCTCTCACAAATGCATCCGCCTCTGCCAGCGTGTCCAGCTTGCCCACATCCATCAGCTGCAGGTTGTCCTTTACGCAACCGCGTATCACCACCTTGTCGCACACGCTGAGATAGAAATCCATTATGCCGAACTTGTCGGGGAACTCGCCGAACAAGGGGAAAAGCTCCGGAGAAAAAATGTGTATGCCCGAGAACGCATAGCGGCGGGCGGCGGATGTGACGGTGGCAGGATAAGGACTGCGCACCTCGCCCGTGGCGATGTTCGTCCATCCTACCAGACGCATATCGTCATCGAAAAGCAGATAGCGGCTTGTCTTGCGGCTGCTCACCAACAGCGTTGCGGCGTTGACCATGCCGGCGGCATAAAACTTGCTGAGGTCTACGTTGCTCAGTATGTCCACGTTGTGAATGAGTATCGGCGATGACACGTCGAACAGCGGCGCGGCCGCCTTTATACCGCCGCCGGTGTCAAGCAGCGCGGCCGTCTCGTCGCTCACGCGTATGTCCATTCCGAAATTGTCGTTCGCAGCCAAGAAATCAGTTATCTGCGAAGCGAAGTGATGCACATTCACGACTATTCTCTCCACGCCGGCCGCCTTCAGCCTCATCACAGTATGTTCCAGAAGCGGCCGCCCTGCCACACTCACAAGAGCCTTTGGCATGGTGTCGGTAAGTGGTTTGAGCCGTGTGCCGAGTCCGGCCGCGAATATCATTGCCTGCATCATCTCTGTTTATACTTGTTTATCCCCGTGGTCTATGAACTCTAAAAATTCAGAAGAGGTGAACACAACATCCATCATTTGCTCAGAATATACGCCAAACGTTCGTCACTGTCAATTTCCTCCTGGGTCACCTTGATGCAACCACGCAACTGCTGCAACCGCGGCGACAGAGGATATTCCTTATAATGTACAGCCGAAGATTTGTCCTGTTTGCCACACGCCTCAACCTTCGCCTCCTCTATAAGTTTGCGTCCGAGCCACTCCTTGTTGCTGGCTGACAGCGACATGGAGTTGATAAAGTCAAGAATACTGTCCATTGATACTGTCACATTCATAATCGTACGGGTTTATATATTTTCTGCAAAAGTACACAAAATCAGCAAGTCTGGCAAATATATCGTTCTTTTTTCGTGTTTTCCATTCATTCCGCCAAAGTATCGGCATGGCTAAGACAAAATCTGTTTCACTTGTTATTCCATCTCATCAATACATCTGACGATATATTCTCTCAACGGCAACAAATCATTGGTGTATGTATCCCATATAAACCGTGGACTTACAGTATAATACCCGTGCACCAACACATGCCTCATATCTATGATGTCCTGCCATGGCATTTCGGCATGTCCGTCGCGGAATTCCTTTGTCAGCATATTGGAAGCCTCGCCGATAATCTCTATATTCTTGACCACGCCGTAGAACAAGAGTTTGTCCTTTACCAACGAGTCATACGTCTTACCGTCCATGAACTCAAGTACATTGTCTATGGACTTCCGTATATGATACAGTCTCGTGACATCCTTAATTCGTTCTCTCATATATCAACAGTTTGTCACGGTTGGCCGACTCCACAGCGTATGGTTCCAACGTTCCTTCTTCCACGAGGTCAACGTCGCATCCCAGCTGTTCTTTCAGTTCCCGCCACATACGCGCATACGTCAACAGCGTGACAGGCCGCCCGTCACGACAGAACTGCACAAGCAAATCGACATCACTTTGCGCCGTCTCCTCGCCTCTGGCATAAGACCCGAACAGCCATACCCTCTGCACCGGTTGTGTGGAGAAGTATTGCTTCATTGTTTTTATCTTGCCGTCATCCATAACCTCATGCGCTTTTATTCTGCAAAAATAAACAAAATCAGCAAGTCTGGCAAATATATCTTTCTTTTTTCATGTTTTCCAACCGGGATGATAATAAAAATAAAGAGATAAAGAAAAAAACCGAAAAGAAGAACGACTTTTACATCAGATTTATTACATTAGATTTTTGCTTGCCGACAAGCGGCTCATCCGGCATTTGGCGGGATAACCGCATAGCAAATGGAAACGGGCAGAAGCCCAACATGCTCATAGTCCGATACTTGATATGTGACATGTCTCTCCAAATGTCGGATGA
>NZ_URNN01000005.1 GCF_900549175.1 uncultured Prevotella sp.
GCTGGGTTCAGAACGTCGTGAGACAGTTCGGTCTCTATCTATCGTGGGCGCAGGAGTCTTGCGTGGATCCGCCACTAGTACGAGAGGACCGTGGTGGACGGACCTCCGGTTTGCCGGTTGTGCCGCCAGGTGCACCGCCGGGTATCCGCGTCCGGAACGGATAAGCGCTGAAAGCATCTAAGTGCGAAGCCGGCCTCAAGATTAGGACTCCACATGAGGGTCGTCGGAGACTACGACGTTGATAGGGCGCAGGTGTAAAGACGGCGACGTCAAAGCCGAGCGCTACTAATAGCCCGATAGCTTTCTTTTGTGCTGAATCTTCAGTTATGTGCCATGTGTTTTGTCCTCAGGGTTCTGTGTGTGATAGTCAATCTGATGAGCGTCACGCCATATCAGGTGGTTATTGCGGCGGTGTCCCACCTCTTCCCATTCCGAACAGAGAAGTTAAGCCCGCCTGCGCCGATGGTACTGCAATGCAATGCGGGAGAGTAGGAGGCCGCCTTCTTTCATTTATATCCGAATGTCTCCCCTGTTGGACGATGAGTCCGGCGGGGGAGACTTCTTTTTTAGTTAAGAGTTAAGAGTTAAGAATTAAGAGTTAAGAATTAAGAGGGAAGAATTTTTCGGAACACAGAGACACGGAGACACAGAGGACTTATTGAAACGCAAAGGCCGCAAAGGCGCAAAGAATAAAAGAAGTGTTCCGAAAATAATCCTTTGCGCCTCAGCGCCTTTGCGTTTGGATTTGGAAAGAATTGATAGTTGTAAACATAGAAGATGGTTATGTTTTTACGTTTAAATATTTTTTCATTTAGAATTATTTTTGTACTTTTGCCTTGTAGTTTAATTGGCTGTCTTAATTTCCACCTTTTTTTGGGGTGTCAGGGAGCTGCTATTTAATCATAAATTATGAAATATTATTATCTGTTCGTTGCCATTCTTTTGGCAGTTTCGTCTTGCAAGAGCGATGATGAAGCAAAAGAAGTATTCATTCCAGGTACATATACAGTGTCGGGTAATGTTGAGAAAGGTCCGTTTGTCAGCGGAACCACCGTTACAATCCAGCCTTTGGATGACCGATTGGAGATGCTTGGAAGCATGTATACTTCAACGATAGACAATTATTTGGGCCATTTCTCATTTGGGGCAAAACAGTTTGACACACCTTACGTTGAACTAACAGCCAACGGATATTTTTTTAATGAAGTTAAAGGTGAGTTTTCGTCAGGTCCACTGACATTGCGTGCTTTAGTCGACATAACAGACCGAAATACCGTTAATGTGAATCTGCTTACCCATCTTAAATACTATAGGGTGAAGAATCTTGTGGCAAAAGGAATGAGTTTTAAGGATGCCAACAATCAGGCTCAGACAGAACTTCTTACCGCTTTTGGTCTGCAAAGATTTGCCAAGACAGATGTGTCTGCGGTCACCATAACGGGGGAAAGTGAACAGTCTGGTGCACTGATGGCCGTTTCTTCGCTGTTGTTGATGGACAGGAATGAAGCAGAGTTGACGGAGTATCTTGCACGATTGGGCAAAGAGTTTGGTGAAAACGGTAAATTCTCTGATACATCCATCAGTCAGATTAATAATGATAAACTGACGTTAAGAGAACGAATGGATGGTATCCGAGAGAATATGTCCGACTATTTTGAACATCTTGGAGTGAATGTATATGTGATGGGGATTACTCCTTATATCGACTGGGATAATGACGGCGTAGCCGGCAATGAAACTTTGGCAAGCGGCCAGAAAGTGGTTGCGGAACCATCGGAACTTATCGTACCTAACGACGGCGGCACATACACCATCACAATTATTTCGCCCATTCCTGTATATCTTGAGCCTCATTATACAGAATCGATTATAGGACCTGACATTGATACATACTTCAAGAATCTTTATGAAACTTCGGATGGTGATGCAATTTCGATGGAGACCAGCCTTACTGGCAATAAGCTGACGATAAAGGTCGAACCGCTCAACTCGTCGACAAAGACAGCTGTTGTAAACCTCTACGACGGATTGGGAAATGTAGTATGCGGCATTACCGTAACCCAATCAGGCAACGGTACATCCTCCATCCCAAAGTTAGGAGATCACGGTAAAAAACTCGTCGCCGGTATTGCACAAGACTTTGCAAAGGCATTTTGTGAGATGAACATTGTTGAGCAATATTACAATTTTAACAAGGAGAGAAAACAGCTAAGTGATCATATCAGTCCATATAGTAACGTCGTTTATAATTTGTGGTCGGACTTTTATTCTGCAAACAGTTTTCTTCTTGCCTTCAAACGGGCCGATGCCGAACAGCTTGGAGTATATCAGGACTATTTCAATGTGTTCGGTGCCATTATTTATTATCACATGGTTGTGGCATGGGGTGATGTGCCTTATATAAATAGAATTATGGGAATAGACGAATATGTTGATGTCTGCCGCACGCCGCAGGCCACCATCTTCGCCGACCTGAAGGCCAATCTTGAGACGGCAATCAGCAATTTTGACGAGAAGAAGAACGTGTCGTTGGGAGGTGACATGAACGATTTCTTCTTCATCTCAAATGATGTGGCACGCATACTTCTTGCCGATATCTGCATGTACGAGGGCAATTATGGTAATGCCAAAGTATTGTTGGAGAAAGTCATCGGCAATGGTTTCTACTCGTTGGACGCATCCAATTACAATAAGATTGAGACAATCGATGACTTGCTTGCCAACGGTAACAGTGGCGAAACTATACTCGCTTTTTATAATAACCGGAATGTCCGTAGCAACATCTCATTCACTGCGCCACGTGTTGTGCCGTTGATGACCTATACGGACGTGATCCTTTCATACGCTGAATGTCTCTATAAAGACGGTAACGCAGCAGAGGCAGAAAGGCAATTAATGAAGGTCGCCGCAGCCAAAGGCATTGATGTGGAGGGCGGTGACGTATTGGATAAGATATGCGATGCACGACTGCAGTTGATGCTCTATACCAATACCAACTTCGCTTTCATGAAACGTAACGGATTTGCGACGTCGGTTTATGGTATAGAAGGCTACAGGGCGCTGCTCCCGATTCCTGCAAGTGAATTAAATGCCTATTCTAAAATAACGCAGAATCCCGGATATTGAGACTTGGATTATCAACCATAACAATAACACTTTTATTTCTACGTTTGTATTATACAAATTATAATTAAAAGGAGAGGCATAATATCATGCAATGGACTGACAGGATAAGGCAGGTGAAGATTATGTTGGTGTTGGTGGCTGTGGTAATAGCTGTCACATCCTTGTTGGTTTCGCATGTCCTTGTGCGCGATCTTTCAGACGAAGAACGTAACAAGATGGAGGTGTGGGCACAGGCATTGCGCGCCCTTAACAATGCCGATGAAAATACCGATGTCACCCTCGTGCTCAATGTGATACAAGGCAACAATACCATTCCGGTGATTGTGCTCGATCCGGGCGGTAATGTCATGGATTACCGTAACATAAAAATCAATGCAGGCAATGCAGCGGACAGTATTGCCTATGTGGCGGAACTGGGACGTTCGCTGTTCCGTTCGGGCAAGTACATACGCATGGACATTGGTGACGGCAACGGTGACTATCAGTTTGTGTGTTATGACGAGTCGACAATGCTGAAGCGCCTTTCCTCATATCCCTATATACAGCTTGGCGTGGTGTTGATATTTGTTGTTGTAGCCATCTTTGCGCTGCTGTCGTCAAAGCGTGCCGAACAGAACAAGGTGTGGGTGGGCCTGTCGAAGGAAACGGCCCATCAGTTGGGCACGCCCATATCCAGTCTTATGGCTTGGGTGGAGATATTGAAGGAGAGTTATCCCGATGATACGTTGATACCGGAGTTGGATAAGGACGTGAAACGCCTTGAGCGTATCGCCGAACGTTTCTCGAAGATAGGTTCGTTGCCGGAGGCTTCCGAGTGCAGTATGAATGAAATTCTGGGGCATGTCATCGATTATATGGACCGCCGCACATCATCGAAAGTGGAGATTGTGCGTGATTTTCCCGACCACGACGTCATGGTGAGCATGAATGCGTCGCTTTTTGAGTGGGTGGTGGAGAATCTCTGCAAGAATGCCGTCGATGCCATGGAGGGGCATGGCTGCATCGTGCTGACACTCTTTCAGGAAGGTGGAAAGACTGTTGTGGAGGTCAGTGACAACGGCAAAGGTATACGCCGCAAAGACATAAAGAACGTTTTCAAGCCTGGTTTCACGACGAAGAAGCGCGGTTGGGGGCTCGGTCTGTCGCTTGCCAAGCGCATTGTTGAGGAATATCATCATGGCCGTATTTTTGTGAAAACCTCCGAGGTGGGCAAGGGAACAACATTCCGGGTTGAGCTATGAAGCTGGATGCCCGTATGTACTGTCGTGCTTAAAAAGTGTTAACGCCCGTTTGCATTTCTGTATCTGTTGTGTATTCTTATTGTAGACAGCATACAGAAATGTTGTTGTGTTAATGCAGAGCAATCGTAAATGGAAGATAAGGAATTTGAACGGATGGCCGGAGTGCTGCGTAGCAGACTCGTCTTGTATGTGCGGCGTTTCGACATTGGGGCTGATGATGCCGAAGATACGGCCCAGGATGTGATTCTGCGTCTGTGGCAGCTGCGCGCAGAACTTGACACTGCCCGTCCGCTTGAGCCTCTCGCCTTCACCATAGCCCGCCGGTTGGTGTTTAATGCTTTCAGGCATAAGCATGTGAAATTGCCCGATTCTATTATGCAGGTTGTCGATGACAGAACGCCGGGGCCTCAGGAACAACTTGAAAACACAGACAACGAAGAGTGGCTTGACGAACGTTTGAAGTCGCTTCCCGAAACATGGCAGGCCATATTGTATATGCGTCAGGTGGAGCGGCGCAGTTCCAATGAGATAGCATCGTTGCTCGGCATAAAGGAGACGTCTGTGCGGACGTTGCTTGCCAGAGCCAGAAAGCGCCTGTTTGACGAATTGCAGAAGTTTGAATAAACTCAGATAGAGATATGAAGAAGCAGATATCAGAGCAAGACATAAGCCGGTTGATAAGCCGGTTCATGGACGGAGACACCACTTTGGCCGAGGAGCGGCTACTGGCCGACTACTTCCGTACGGCCCGCCATATACCGTCACGGTGGCAGACGTACAGGCAGATGTTCGCCTGCTTCGACAGCGGGACGGTTTGTCCGCAAAAGCCTGAAAGCACGTTTACGGTCTGTCTCCGCAGATATCGTTTTGCCGTGGCGGCGGTGGCACTGCTCGTTGTAATAATCGTGCCGTTGGCCATGTTCTACCGCAGCGCAGACCCTCGTCCGGCATCCGGCAGTGCCCCGCGTCCGGTTTCTGCAACCATACTTGCACAAGAGCCTGTTCCAGTGCATAAACCTATTATGGACACCGGCAGACAAGCACCGGCGGACAAAATGACCGCCTCACCGGCTGTCTCCGTCACCACCCGCCAGCGAATATCACGACATCCGTCTTCGGCACCGGCCGTCACAGATGGTGTACAGACGCAGGAAGAACGGCCGTCTGCAGCAGACATAACAGAGATGATGGCAAAGGCCGAACTTGCCGACTATAATAAAATGGTGGAATCGGAATATAATGAGCGTCGCGAGCAAGGGGAGTGCTGCATGCTTGTGGAAGACATTGACGGTTATTATGAAGTGAAGGAATGTACTCCGGATATGGTCATGTTGTAGTTTGCAGACACTCTCACGTTTAAATCAGTCAAATATCTAAACCAAATAACAATGAGTATTATGAAAAAATCAGTAATCGTTGCCCTTGTCATGGCCGGCATGGCTGCGGCTCCGGCGTATTCACAGGAACACATCAGGAAGGCGTATGAGACTGTGTTGAAGATGAACAGTTTCGTGGTGTCTGAAGACCATGTCAATGGGGATGTCAAAAAGTCGGGAGCGCCGGTGTCGCATACGGATGTGTATTACATGAAGTTCCCGTCAGACGAAAAGGAGACAGCCCGGGAGGTTATCGGTACGCTTCGGGATGCTTTCGGCAAGGATCGTGCAGCCGCCACACGCGAGTTCTCACATTCGCCAAAGATAAGTATGGTTCCGCCAAAGATGATGAAGATAGGCTCTACGGCTTTGGAAGTCATTCTCGGGCAGAATCCTGAAACAGATTACCAGTTGGGGATATTCCCGGAGGAGGGCGACACCACAGGTACCCGTCGCCGGGTATATGCCATTGAGTGGCTCGCGAAGGATGACGGAAGCACGGAGTTGAGACTTGTGTCTGACATCGGCCCCAATCCGCAAATAAAAAAGACCGGAGAGTGTGGAATTGACGATGCTGTAAAATGGTTGAGAAGGTTCCGTTGGCAAATCACTATGGTATTTGAAAACATGAAGAGTATTAATAGTGGTAAAGATACAAATATCCCGTCAAGTTTGTATGAGCTGTGCGGCAAATGCCCCATCACAGACGAGGATGAACGCAGGAAATACGCAGACGAAGTGCGTAAACTCGCTGAAAATGTTACGGTGACATTGGATAAGGAAATATTGCTCAGGGCAGCCGGATTTCTTGATAAGAAAGGTGGGGAATGAAAGGTCATTTGCCCTCATGTGACTGTATAACACTCACAATGAGAGCATTTTGTTCTCTTTTGACTCTCTTTTGTACTGTGTAAGGCCAAAAAAACGCCATTAGTTTGGCTTATATAAAAAATAATTCGTAACTTTGCACCCCGAAATGTGTAGTTTAGAGTCTTTAAAGATAGATTTGAAGGGACTGAATGACGGCACCAACCGGTTGAGCTTCAGTCTTGACAACGCCTACTTCGAGGCCATTGATGCTCCGGAAGTGAGGCGCGGTCATGCCGACGTGGCGTTGACGATACAGCGTACGGCAGAACGCTACTTCGACCTGCACTTTCACATCACCGGCGAAGTCACCGTGCAGTGCGACCGATGTCTTGACGACATGCCGCAACCCATTGATGCCGAACAGACACTGGTGGTGAAGTTTGGCGAGGAATATTCCGAAGAAGATGACCTCGTAGTCGTGCCCGAGGACGATGGCGTTCTGGACACGGCATGGTTCATATACGAATTCATTGTGCTCAACATACCTATCAAGCACGTGCATGCACCTGGAAAATGTAACCGTGCGATGATACAGATGCTCGAAGAGCATTCAGCTGCCCGAAGCAGTGATGGGGTGGAGGGACATGACATAGACCCGCGTTGGAGCGGGCTGCTTAAGATTAAGGACTTAAAAGAATAAAAACAAAAAAGAATTATGGCACATCCTAAAAGAAGACAGTCGAAGACTCGTACACTCAAAAGAAGAACCCATGACAAGGCAGTAGCCCCCACATTGGCAGTATGCTCAAACTGCGGCTCTTACTATGTATATCACACAGTATGCCCGACCTGTGGTTACTACAGGGGTAAAATTGCTATCGTAAAGGAAGAAGTGGCTGAATAATGGAGAAGATCAACGCGATAATCACCGGTATCGGCGGCTACGTTCCCGATTACGTCCTCAACAACGAGGAGCTTTCGAGGATGGTAGATACCAACGACGAGTGGATTATGACGCGTGTCGGCATCAAGGAACGTCGTATTCTGACAGAAGAAGGTCTTGGCACATCGTATATGGCGCGCAAGGCTGCAAAGCAGTTGCTCCAGAAGACAGGTGTAGACCCTGATACTATCGACGCACTTATCGTCACCACCTCTACTGCAGATTACAAGTTCCCGTCAACGGCTTCTATCGTACTTGGCAAGCTGGGCTTGAAAAACGCCTATGCGTTTGACATGTGGGCAGCCTGCTGCGGATTCCTCTACACGCTTGATACGGCAGCCACCATGATTGAGAGCGGCCGCTATAAGAAGATAATCGTTATCGGTGCCGACAAGATGTCGTCGGTGGTAGACTATAAGGACCGCAGCACTTGCGCACTCTTCGGTGACGGAGCGGCTGCCGTTCTTGTGGAAGGTACCACCGAGCCCGGTCTTGGTTTGCGCGACACCTATTTCCGTACAGATGGCAAGGGTCTGCCGTTCCTTCATCTGAAGGCCGGTGGCTCTGTATGTCCTCCGTCATATTTCACAGTAGACCACCGTCTGCACTACCTTTATCAGGAGGGCCGCACGGTGTTCCGCTATGCCGTGACGAACATGAGCAACGACTGCGTGCTCATAGCCGAGCGCAACGGTCTGAACAAGGACAATATCGCTTTCGTGGTGCCCCATCAGGCCAACATGCGCATCATCGAGGCCGTGGCCAAGCGTCTTGACCTGCCGATGGATCACGTGATGGTAAACATCGAGCACTTCGGAAACACCAGTGCCGCCACCATTCCGCTGGCACTTTGGGAGAACGAGAGCCGCCTGAAGAAAGGTGACAATCTTATATTCACAGCTTTCGGAGCCGGATTCGTACATGGCGCATCCTATTACAAGTGGGCGTATGACGGTTCGGGCGCAGCGGCGAAATAAATGACAGTTAAATCATACACAATACAAAGAAACGCATCCTAACATTATGATTAAGGTGCGTTTTTTTGTCAATTAAACCAAAGATACAGTTTTATGCACAAGGCCGGATTCGTAAACATAGTCGGAAACCCGAACGTTGGCAAGTCGACACTGATGAACCAACTGGTTGGCGAGCGCATTTCAATAGCCACATTCAAGGCCCAGACCACGCGCCACCGCATCATGGGTATTCTGAACACGGATGACATGCAGATAGTGTTTTCCGACACCCCCGGAGTTCTCAAACCCAACTACAAGTTGCAGGAGTCGATGCTGGCGTTCTCCGAGTCGGCATTGCAGGATGCGGATGTCCTGCTCTACGTCACTGACGTGGTGGAAGATCCCGAGAAAAACCGCGATTTCCTCGACAAAGTGGCGGGTATGAAGGTGCCGGTCTTGCTGCTCATCAACAAGATAGACCAAAGCGACCAGAAGACACTGGGCGACATCGTGGAGCGCTGGCACGGGTTGTTACCTTCGGCCGAGATTCTGCCCCTGTCGGCCAAGAACAAGTTCGGTGTCGACATGCTGCTCAAGCGCATTGGCGAGTTGCTGCCCGACAGTCCGCCGTATTTCGACAAGGACCAGCTCACCGACAAGCCCGCCCGTTTCTTCGTGAGCGAGATAATACGCGAGAAGATACTGCTCTACTACGACAAGGAGATACCCTATTCGGTGGAGGTCTGCGTGGAGCAGTTTAAGGAAGACAGCCACCACATCCACATCTGTGCCGTGATTTATGTGGAGCGCGACTCGCAGAAGGGCATCATCATCGGTCACCAGGGCGTGGCGTTGAAGAAAGTGAGCACGGAGAGCCGCAAGGCGCTCGAGAAGTTCTTTGGCAAGAGCGTCTATCTCGAAGTCTTTGTGAAGGTGGACAAAGACTGGCGCAGCTCGCAGAAGGAGCTGGACAATTTCGGATATAATCCGGAGTAATTTCTTAACAAGAGACATACACAGATTATGGCAAACAATTTAGTAGCTATAGTAGGCCGGCCCAATGTGGGCAAGTCTACACTTTTCAATCGCCTCACCAAGTCGCGACAGGCTATAGTGAGCGACGAAGCCGGCACCACCCGCGACCGCCAGTACGGCAAGTGTGAGTGGAACGGCCGTGAATTTTCCGTTGTTGATACAGGAGGATGGGTTGTCAACTCCGACGATATTTTTGAAGAAGAGATACGCAAGCAGGTTATCATCGCCACCGAAGAGGCCGGACTGGTGCTCTTCCTTGTCGACGTCACCACGGGCGTCACCGACCTCGATGTCGATGTGGCAAAGATTTTGCGCCGGTCGAAGTTGCCCGTCATCCTCGTTGCCAATAAGGCCGACAACAACGTACACCAATACTACGCTGCCGAGTTCTATTCGCTCGGTCTGGGCGACCCGTATTGTGTCAGCGCAGCCACAGGCAGCGGCACCGGCGACCTGCTCGACATGGTGCTCGAAAAGTTGCCTTCCGAAAGCGGTGAACTCCTTGAGGACGGTATTCCGCGTTTTGCTATAGTGGGCCGTCCCAATGCCGGCAAGAGCAGCATTGTCAACGCCTTTATCGGTGAGGAGCGCAACATCGTAACGGAAATAGCCGGTACCACCCGCGACAGCATCTACACACGTTACGACAAGTTCGGATTCGATTTCTACCTCGTCGATACGGCCGGAATACGCCGCAAGAACAAGGTGACGGAAGATTTGGAGTTCTACAGCGTGATGCGTTCCATCCGTGCCATAGAGAACAGCGACGTCTGCGTGCTCATGATTGACGCCACGCGTGGTATAGAGGCACAGGACATGAACATCTTCCAGTTGATACAGAAGAACAACAAGTCGCTTGTCGTTGTTGTCAACAAGTGGGACCTTGTGGAGGACAAGACGCAGAAAGTGATAGACACATTCGAGGCGGCCATCCGCAACCGCATGGCTCCGTTTGTCGATTTCCCCATCATCTTCGCTTCGGCACTCACCAAGCAGCGCATCTTCCGTGTGCTCGAAACGGCAAAGGAGGTTTACCTTAACCGCAAGGCCAAGATAGGCACATCGAAGCTCAACGAAGTGATGCTGCCGCTGATAGAGGCTTATCCGCCACCATCAATCAAGGGCAAGTATATCAAGATAAAGTATTGCACGCAGCTGCCCAACACCCAGATACCGTCGTTTGTGTTCTATGCCAACCTGCCACAGTACGTGAAAGAGCCTTACCGCCGTTTCCTCGAGAACAAGATACGTGAGAACTGGACGCTTACCGGTTCGCCCATCAACATCTTCATACGTCAGAAGTGATGCGGAGTTTTTGTATGGGTGCCATGGAGGGCGGTTTTCGCCATGGTGTCAGAATCATGTTCGGACCGGTGCTTGCGCTGCTGCTTTTTGCGGCGTGCTCCAAGCCCGGGCCGACACCTGAAGAATTGGCTTCACGTGCGGCAAAGACCTACTACGACCATCTTGTCTCCGGGCGTTATGCCGACTATGTGGCCGGCCTGAACGTGCCTGACTCTATCCCCGACGGTTATCGTGAGCAGTTGGTGACCAACGCCAAGATGTTCGCTGCCGTACAGCGAAAGGAGCATCAGGGCATGAGCGGCGTGGAGGTGCTGCGTGCCAGAACCGACTCCCTATCCGGCAACACGCTTGTCTATCTCTTGTTGTGCTTCGGCGACAGCGCGCGCGAAGAAATCGTTGTGCCGATGGTGGAGCGTGACGGGATTTGGAAAATGCGGTGAAAAGATAGTGTTTTTTTGTGCGCATTGGGGCAGACAGTATGCCCTCCTTTATTGCCCACACTGAAACGATTGTGACCAAAAAGTGCGACGCGGGAAAACTTATTCCATCTCAAAGAGCGGAATGTCGGTAAATTGCATTATCTTTGCCGTATAAAAAAACAGAATCGGCTTATGATATTCCCCATTGGCATACAGAGTTTTGAGAAGATACGTACGGACGGATATGTCTATGTAGACAAAACGGCTCAGATATACAAGCTGGCCACAACCGGCAGCTACTACTTTCTCAGCCGTCCGAGGCGCTTCGGAAAGAGCCTGCTCATATCCACTCTCGAAGCATATTTCAGCGGAAGGAAAGACCTCTTCAGAGGTTTGGCCGTAGAGAGGCTGGAGCAAAAATGGACAGAGCACCCCATCCTGCACCTCGACCTCAACTCGCGTCTGTACGAAGACAAGGAGTCGCTGAAGGCAGAGCTGAACAAGCATCTGGAGATATGGGAGCGCCGGTATGGCGACGAGTTCAAGGACCGCGCACTCGAAGAGCGCTTTTACCAAGTGATAATAAAGGCGTACGAGCATACGGGGCAGCGCGTGGTGATACTCGTTGACGAATATGACAAGCCCATGTTGCAGACAATCGGCAACATGGAGCTGCAGGACGAATACCGCAACATACTGAAAGCGTTCTACTCCGTGCTGAAAACGCTCGACAAGTACATACGCTTCGCCTTCCTCACTGGAGTGACAAAATTTGGGAAAGTGAGCGTGTTCAGCGACCTCAACAACCTCAATGACATCTCGATGGACCGCCGCTTTATCGACATCTGCGGCATAACCGAAGAGGAAATACACACATATTTCGAGGACTCGCTACACGAGCTGGCCGATGCCACAGGCTCCGACTATGATAACGTATGCGGCAAACTCCGGCAACTTTACGACGGATATCACTTCACCAACAACAGCATTGGAATATACAACCCGTTCAGTCTGCTCAACACTTTCAACAAATCAGAATTTGGCGACTACTGGTTTGAAACGGGCACACCATCGTTTCTCGTGCAACTGCTCAAACAAGCAGACTACAACCTGAACAACTTGCAGGAAGAGCTTGTGTCATCCGACCTGCTCAACAGCGTGGACTCAATGTCGCAAAACCCCATACCCGTGATTTATCAGAGCGGTTATCTCACGATAAAGGGATACAGCGAACGGTTCAAGACATATCAGCTCGGTTTCCCGAACAAGGAGGTAGAGAACGGATTTGTAAAATATCTCCTGCCGTTCTACACCCCGGTGAAGAAGAATCAGACAGATTTTTTCATTGAGAACTTCATCAATGATATAGAACGCGGCCGCCCAGATGCCTTCATGCAACGCATGCAGACACTGTTTGACGATACGAGTTATCAGATTGCGGGCCGCATGGAGATATATTTCCAAAACTCCATGTATCTCATCTTCAAGCTCCTCGGATTCTATACCGAGGTGGAACGCGCCACAAGCCGCGGACGCATCGACATCGTGATGAAGACCGACAGCTACATATATATAATGGAACTGAAACTCGACGGGACTGCCGACGAAGCGCTCCAACAGATAGAAGCACGCGGATATGCCAAACCGTTCGCAACAGACGGACGCAAGATATACAGGATTGGCGTGAACTTCTCTTCGGCTACACGGGGCGTGGAGGATTGGAAGATTGTGGAGTGAACCCTCAGAACGCCTGCCGCCACGTGCATCCCTCTTGCCACCGCGAGCATCCGTAAGCCGTTTTGCCTTTTATTACGGGTGCGCCGCAGAGCGGACATACCGCAATTCCGCCACCGGGTCGAATCACGTTGATTCGTGGCGGGGTTTTATTTGTGCCATTTACTATATTGTGGCTGCTCGGACTTGTCTATTAATGGTAAAAAAAACAAAACGCCGAAACTCTTTACTATATATTTTGCCCGTTTAAATAATTTTATTTAATTTTGCCGCTGCAAACCCGTCGCCGATACCTCGGTTCTCATATAAGCAGAGGCGGAAGGGGGTGGGAATGTGCTATATATAGAAAAAGACGTTTACTTGACGTTTTATCTGTGACGTTCAGAACTTCGCAACTTCAAAAACAGCTCACACGATAATGCAACAGTAGATGTTCATGGGTGTGCTATATGCAATCCTTGGTGTGTCCGTATGTAAATATGGGCACACGTTATGGATTATATATACATATCGGCGTGGGCCTCTGCGTTGCTTATCCTTGAGCGAAGGCAATGCGAAGGCCATGAACGTGGGATAAGTGACAGGTGCAGTTCCCGCGCTTTTTTATTATATGGCCTGAATGTCAAAACAAGAAGAACCGTCCGGTTCGGGAGCTGTGGACATATTAGATAATGTATATATTAATATGAAAGTGGTGAAATGTTTTCTTACTATTATGCTGGCTGGTATGTTTACCGCAGCATCGGCACAACTGTCACAGGAACAACTGAAAGAACGCAGGGCAACGGCCAAGGCTTCGAAGTCGGAACTTAATGAAAAAGCCACAAAGGCTGCCCGCAAGGAAGCCAAGAAGTTGGAGAAGGAGGGTTGGATGACAGCTCCCGGCGCATTGCCTTTAGCGAAACAGCTCGACAAGTCTTACATGATGCAGATGGAATATGACGAAGACATGTATCCGAAGTACCTTATGGGTGAGGCTATGAGTATAGGTGAGAATTATGACGCGGCCAAGATGCAGGCTCTCGAACTGGCCAAGCAGAATCTTGCGGGACAGATTCAGACGGAGATAACGGCGTTGGTTGAAAACACGGTGTCAAACAAGCAGTTGGCGGCGGAAGATGCCGCATCGGTTACGCAGAGCGTAATGGCAGCAAAGAATCTCATATCGCAGAGCATAGGCCGCACGATTACCGTGATGGAGGTGTACCGCACGAAACAGAACAAGAACAAGGAGGTGCTTGTGCGTATAGCCTACAACGGTGCCATGGCAAAGGCCGCGGCGAAGAAAGCCGTGCGTGGGGATTTGGAAAAGAAGGGTGAAGACCTGCAGAAGAAGTTGGACGAACTGTTGGGGTGGTAGTCTCTCGATGTCTTTTTATTTGTACGTGGATTTTGTATGGCAGTATGAAGCACGTTCTTTTGTTTCTGTTCCTTGCGCTTTCTCTCCCTGTCTTTTCGCAGAAGATAAAGACGGTGAGGGGCGAATATACATACCATGCACCGGAGAACGTCACGCTCGAGGATGCCAAGCGTACGGCTCTCGACCGTGCGAAGATACAGGCGTTGGCCGATGCTTTC
Source organism: uncultured Prevotella sp. (assembly GCF_900549175.1). Classification (GTDB taxonomy): domain Bacteria; phylum Bacteroidota; class Bacteroidia; order Bacteroidales; family Bacteroidaceae; genus Prevotella. The sequence goes on from NZ_URNN01000005.1 coordinate 14,524, forward strand.
GGCACCATAATGTCGCAGACCAACGCCACGCGTGTGGAAAACCGTGACGGCAAGTCTTCGACAGACTTCTTGTCCATCGGCGGCAGCGAAGTGAAGGGTGAGTGGATTGAGACAACGGGAGAACCGGAGTATGACATATCATACGAACAGGGTATGCTCGTTGTCAAAGTGTCGGTGGAGGGTAAGGCGCGTGAAATAGTCTCGGCGCAGATAGACATTAAGGCACGCGTGCTCCGCAACGGAACGGAAGACAAGTTTGAGAGCAGCGATTTCCGCAGTGGCGATGACCTTTACTTGTCGTTCATCTCTCCTGTGAGCGGCTATCTTGCTGTCTACCTCATTGATGCGGAGCGAAAGGCCTATTGCCTGCTGCCATACCGCAATCAGACGGACGGGATATACCGTGTGGAGGCGAACCGCCGGTATGTGTTCTTCTCAGAGAAACAGGCGGCCCGCGCAGAGGCTTCTTTTGTTGATGAATATACAATGACGTGTAGCCGTTCGGCGGAGACGAACATCATATATGTCATCTTCTCTCCCAATGCCTTTTGCAAGGCGGTGGATAACCGGTCTGCCGATACGTTGCCGCGCGAACTGCCGTTCGACGATTTGCAGAAGTGGCTGGCTAATTGCAGGGTGAAGGACAAGGATATGAGAATGGTGTTGGAGACAATAAATATTAAGAAATAAGCAACTGCAATATGAAAGGGAAAAGTGTTATAATAATTTGTTTGCTTCTTGTTTTTGCCATATCGTTAAATGCACAGACATTCAAGATAGAAGGCGTGAAGTATAATGTTTATGGTGATGGTAAGGTGGAAGTGAAGGGCTCTTCAAAAAAAGTATTATCCATACCATCTACCGTTACTTACAATGGTAAGGTTTATACAGTAGAAAGGATTGGAGATAATGCCTTTGAGAAAAGTAATTTGGAGCAGATAGAGTTGCCGACAACATTGAAAATTATAGGTAGGTGGGCGTTTTCTTGTACGAAGAATCTAAAAAGTGTAAAGATACCAAAAGGAGTAGTGATGATTGGTTTTTGCACCTTTTCTCGTAGTGGCTTAGAGCAGATAGAGTTGCCGACAACATTGAAAATTATAGGTGGGTCGGCATTTTCTGGTACGAAAAATCTAAAAAGTATAAAGATACCGGAAGGAGTGGAGGTGATTGGAGATCACGTCTTTTCTTTTAGTGGTTTGGAACATATAGAGTTGCCTTCATTCTTGAAAAGTATAGGTAAAAATGCCTTTAGTTTTATTCATAATCTTAAATATATAAAGATACCAAAAGGAGTAGAGGTGATTGGTTTTGGAACCTTTTCTGATGGTGGCTTGGAGCATATAGAGTTGCCTACAACCTTGAAACGTATTGATGGATATGCCTTTGGCTCTACTCGAAATCTTAAAAAGATAAAGATACCTGAGGGGGTAGAGGTGATTGGAAGTCGCGTCTTTTTTTTAGTGGTTTGGAGCATATAGAGCTGCCTTCAACATTGAAAAATTTAGGTGAAAGTGCATTCTATTGGACGAAGTATCTAAAGAGTATAAAGATACCGGAAAGAGTAGAGGTAATTGGTGATGAGGCCTTTCGCGAGAGTGGTTTGGAGACGGTATTTTTGCCATCTTCTTTAAAACAACTTGGGAACTTTTGTTTTAAAAGTTGTATAAATTTAAAAAGGTTAGTGGGATTTCATCATGGATTACAAAATAATGATTGTTTTGCTGATACACGCTTGTCTTATGTAAGTGATAAGATATTTTCTACGCCACAAGATTTTGAGGTACATATTAAAAACGGTGTTGTGTCTTATGCCTTACCTCCGATATCTGATTTTTTGAAGCTAAAGATTGAACCGGAAATCAATATGTGGCAGAAGAAAGGGAAGTTTGAAAGTACAGTGAAATGGAAAGAACGTGTAAACGAAAATACCCGTAAAACTAAAATAAAGGAACTGACGGTAAAATACGGAGAGGAATATGCGAATTTGGTGAAAGAATATTATGTCTTAAATGTTGAAGAAACAGGCGCTTCCGGATTGAACTTGTCAGTATACGATTCGGACAACGAGAGTTTTATGATAACAGGATTACCTGACGACGACATTCTTCTTTCTGTAAAGACAGAAGACGCGCCTGACTTTAAACAGAATTGGGACACCATCAAGAAGACGGTTTCCCTAAAATATGTTCCCACCGGAAATGGTATTGCATTAGCTTCAGTTACATTTTTAAACGGAGAAAAGAAATATACCTATGACGGCAAAACAGATGTGAAGTATGGCGTTACCGATGTGGAATATAATTTCAAACCATTGGATTTTACCGATGGTGTTAATATTAATAACGATTTTGCTTCATTGGAGAATTCGGGTGAAACAGAACAATCAATATCACAGGGTAAAGCTAAAGTGGAACGCAAGAAAGTTAGTGCAGGCACAGTGTCTGATGTTGACAGAGCGATACCTTCCGCCGTTCAACCGTCTAACGGCAACACTTTTGCTGTCATCATCGGTAATGAGAACTATCTGAAAGCAAGTAAGGTCGATTTTGCCAATAATGATGCGGCCGTGTTTGCACAGTATTGTCAGAAGACACTTGGGTTGCCTGAGAAGAACATCAGATTCTATATAGACGCCACATACGCTACCATGATGTCGGCTGTAGATGACATTCAAAGTATATCCAAAGCATTCAACGGTGATGTAAATATCGTATTCTATTATGCCGGTCATGGTGTACCTAATGAAAGCAGCAATGACGCATATCTTTTGCCTATTGATACAGATGGCAGAAACACGGAGGTATGTTATTCTTTGGCCCGTCTCTATAAAGAACTTGGCGGTATGAATGTCAAGTCCGTAACAGTATTCATGGATGCCTGTTTCAGTGGCGCACAGCGTGGTGACGGTATGCTGACGGCAGCCCGTGGCGTTGCCATAAAGGCGAAACCTGCCACTCCGCAAGGCAATATGGTGGTGTTCTCTGCTGCCAGTGGTGATGAGACAGCCTATCCTTACAAGGAAAAGGGACATGGCCTGTTCACATATTATCTGTTGAAAAAGTTGCAGGAGACCAAAGGTGACGTAACCCTCGGCGAACTCGGACGTTATATTGTAGACAATGTGATCAAAGAATCAGTGGTGAGCAACGGCAAGAGCCAGACACCTACGGTTGTTCCGTCGGATAATGTTGTAAACGGATGGGAGAATATGAAGTTGAGATAACGTATTTCAATGTGTGAGTGAAAGAAAAGAGTTAAAACCATTATAAAATATCAATATGTACAGATTTAGAAATATTATTTGTTTGTTTGTTGTATGGCTGTTGGCATTGAACGTGCAAGGTCAGAATGTAGCTGTAACAAGGCAACTGCAACAGAAATATTCAGTCGTTGAATATCATAAGGACAATGGAGGATGGTATCTTATAGGTAAACAGACCGGTACGGAAAAACAGTACGGTTTCTGTAATAAGATGGGAAAGGTAATAGCCTTTGGTGGCATAGAATATAAAACATACGATAGCTTTATTGAGTTGTATATGCCGGATCCAACTTTGAAAGAAGAATATGACAAGTGGAAACTTGACCATGATGAATGGGAAAAGGAACATGCTGTTTATGAAAGGGAATGGAAGAAATATGAAAGTAAAAGAGAAATAATAGCCAAGGACCTCTTAGATAAAAGCAATAAAGAGAGTGCTAAGAAGCCTAAAAATAATAGTGGTTCTGATTTCCATTTTGGCATGCTTACATCAAAAAGTTTTTATTCAGAAGCAGAAGCCGTCTTGTTAAAACAGGGGATAGAAAAGCCCGTGATTCGTGAAGAACCCCGTAAGCCCAATGATTGTTATAAATGGGTGCAATATACATACTTGCAGCCACAACCATATCAAGAGATTGATTTCAGCGCTCTGAAAGGAAACGGCGGTATTCTCTGTTCCGTTAAAAAGAACGGTTTGTATGGACTGGTTGATAAGAACCTGAAACAGATAGTGCCGTGTGCATATAAAGAGCCGGTGGAAGCATCGTCAGTCATATTGAACGGGACATGCCAGATATTCAAAGTGAATGGAAAGTATGGTGTAGTAAACAGCTCCGGCAAAATAATATTGAAAGAGGCTTATAAAGATATAACCGCCACTGCCAATGGCTTTCTGAAAGTGACACAAGACGGAAAGCAGTATGGACTGTATGACGCAAACGGCAAGGAGGTTCTTCCTGCTCTTTTTACAGATGTGTCTTTCGCAACTAAAGGCGAACAGACTTTCAGTGCGTTTGCACAACCCTATGTTGAACAGTTTGTCAACGAGTGGCAGAAGAAGGGAGAGTTTGAAAAGACTGCCGTATGGCAGGCAAGGGTGAATGAACAAACACGCCAACAGAAGATAATAGAACTGACAAAGAAAGCGCAGACAGCATATTTGGGATTGTATTCCAATGACATAAAAGATGATTTCACTTTGGGAAAATATGACCCCGATCATGAAACATTCCTGATAGAGAGCAGGATTGGCGGAAAGCTGCTTGTCCCGGTACCGATAGCAAAGGCCGAGATTTTCAAGAATAAGTTTTCTGCTTGCGTGAAGAAACCTACTTATTTTATTCAGAATGACGGTATAGGAATTGCAAGATGTGAGTTTAAACTGTCTGACGGTGAGGTGTATACTTTCAGTAATCAGGCTTCGTTGAACTATAATATTGCCCAAGTGGAATACAATTTCGACCCTATCACCATCAATCCGAATGTGCCGGATGCGAATCAGGGGAAACAGACTATATCGACATTGGCACTCAATGCCGGAAAATCGGATGTGGATATGGATATCCCTGTTTCTTCCATAGTCAATGACAAGACTTTTGCCGTCATCATATCGAATGAAAACTATCAGAATGAGAAGAAGGTGGATTATGCCAATAATGACGGATATGTTTTCAAGGAATACTGTAAGAAAACGTTAGGTATTCCTGCGAAAAACATACATTACAGAGCCGATGCTACCTTTAATAATATCAAGCATGAACTGAATTGGATAAAGCAAGTTTCAGAAGCATATAATAATGAAGCTAATATCATTATATATTTTGCCGGACATGGCGTGCCTGACGAGTATTCGCACGAGGCATATCTGTTGCCGATAGACGGTATCAGTTCTGATGTGTCAACAGGAATATCGCTGAATACATTATACAAATCGTTGGGTGAATTGCCTGCAAACAAGGTGTTCGTATTTTTGGATGCTTGTTTCAGCGGGGCATTGCGCGGCACAGGTATGTTGGCGTCCGCCCGTGGTGTGGCCATCAAGTCAAAGTCAGATGAACCTCAGGGTAAGATGGTGGTTTTCAGTGCCGCGACTGGACAGGAAACAGCCTATCCTTATAAGGAAAAGAGTCATGGCATGTTTACTTATTTCATTCTTAAGAAGCTGAAGGAGGCAAAGGGGGATATAACATTGGATGAACTGAGTGATTTTGTAATAACAAATGTGAAGCAGCAGTCTATAGTTGTGAACGGCAAGAGCCAGACGCCTACAGTGGCGGCTTCGTCAAGTATGGCAAACAGTTGGCAAAGTCTGAAACTGAAATAATAAAATCTACTGAATTATGAAATGGCTTATCTTTATCTTCTTAATGGCATGTTCGTTCAGTGCTAACGCTCAGACGGATGAATACCGCAAGCAATACGAGGAATTCAAACGTAAGGCACAAGGGAAGTACGATGACTTCCGTGACGAGGCAAACAGGCAATATGCTGATTTTATGAAGCAGGCGTGGCAGCAGTATAAGACTCTGCCCGCCATACCGAAGCCAAAAGACGAAGAGGTGAGGCCCGTGGTGATGCCGGAGGAGGATAGGGATAAGCCGATAGACAATACCCCGGTTGTGATAGAGAACGTTGTTTCGCCGCCATCTCCAGAGCCGCAGCCCGTACCGGTCGCACCGATAAGGGAACAGCCTACACAGGATGAGAAGTATGTAGCGTTCAGTTTTTATGGCACAGAGTGTAAAGTCAGGTTTGATGAGGCCGGAAAATTCAAATTGGCCGGGTGTGACGGTGAGGCGTTGGCCAAGGCGTGGGAACGGCTGTCAAGTGCAGAATACAACAACACCATACGCGACTGTCTGGAGTTGAGGCTGCGCTTGAAGCTCTGCGATTGGGCATATCTGAATGTTCTTGATGTCATGACAAGAGCATGTTTGGACGATACCAACGAGGCAACGCTGCTGATGGCATACATATACTGTCAGTCGGGATATAAGATGAGGCTTGGCGTTGCCGGCAGGCGTGTCTTTTTGCTGTATGGCAGTGACCATAATATATATGGCACCGCTTATTTCGATATAGGTGGAGAAAGGTTTTATCCGTTCAGGTGTGATGTGAGTCAGATGGAAATCTGCGGTGCCTCGTTCCCTCAAGAGCGCGGGATGTCTCTGCAAATAACTAATGGGCAACAGCTGTCTTATGACAAGACAAAGGGCAGGGCGTTGCAGTCAGAGCGTTATCCGGAGTTGACGGTGGAGGTCAGCGTGAACAAGAATCTGATGGATTTCTATAACTCCTATCCTTCTTCCGAAACCGGCGGTAACTTTATGACCCGTTGGGCCATGTATGCCAATACGCCGATGGAAAAGGAAATCAGGGGCAGCCTTTACCCTGCACTTAGGTCAAAGATAGAGGGATTGGGGGAGAAAGAGGCTGTGGAGCGTCTGCTCAACTTTGTGCAGACCGCCTTTGTGTATGAGTATGACGATAAGGTGTGGGGAGGCGACCGTGCCTTCTTCGCCGAAGAGACGCTGTATTATCCTTATTGTGACTGTGAGGACCGTTCGATACTCTTCTCCCGCCTGGTGCGCGACTTGCTCGGGCTGGATGTCATATTGGTTTACTATCCCGGCCACCTGGCCACGGCTGTCTGCTTTGCAGAAGACGTGCCAGGTGATTATATAATGCTGTCGGGCCGCCGCTTCGTCGTTTGCGACCCGACGTATATCGGTGCCGGGGTAGGCCGGACGATGCCGGATATGAGCAACCGTAGTGCCAACATCATATTGCTGGACAGGAGATAATGCTGTCGCTTTGCCATGTGTAACAAACTTGTGTAGCGTAACGCTCATTTCACTTTGACAACGGTTACCGGCTGTGTCTTTACCGTGTCAAGCGGAGCCGACTGATATATCACCTTTTCGAAGTCAATCGAATTCAGATCGATACACCGTATGGCGCTGTTGTACATCGTACGATAATATATTTTCCGGCCGCTCATGTCGGTGGCCACCGTCCATTGTGTGGCACTGGGGATATCCGATGGAATTTTATCCTTCTCATATTCAATGCCTACCGGAATGTCAAAGTTGTTCAGTATCTGAAAACATTGCATCACGCTTTCCGTGGCCGTGGCTTTCTGTGGTGCCGTGGCTTTGTAGAAGGCAGCCCTTACAAAGCGTGACGGCGGAGTGGCGTCTCCGGGCAATCCTATCAGCCTGCTGCTTGCGCCGAATGATGTCATCGTGATTCCGCCAAAATTGCGAGGCTCTTCTGTGCCGGCATACAGATTGATGTAGTTGTTGAGATTGGTCAGATGCCATTCAAAACCGGGTGAGTTGGTGAGAACCCCGATGGTGTTCTCGTAGAAATTTACTTTGCCGTCAACAATTTCCAGTACAACCTGACGTCCCGACGGCTCGGCTATCCGCCAGTGTACCGTCGATGAACGTGGATCGGATATGGTGATGTGTATTTTCCTTATACCTTCCTTCACTTCGTCTATAGTCTTGAAACAGCCTAATATCCACGACACGACCTGCAGGTCGCCGATGGTTGTCGGTTTGTTTGCCGGACTGTATTTCTCATATTGTCCGTAACGCGGAAAATAGAACAGACCGGCCGACAGCCCGGCCTCGTTGAGTCCTTCGGTGACATTCTCTTCAGCTTCCACGGCCAGTCCCACATATCCGTAGCGTGCCTTGAATCTCATCCCGTCTTTTTTGCCGTTGATGTACGAACCGTGTGTGTGTCCGCGCGGCACAACCACATAACTGCTTTTCAGGTTGCTGCCTCCCCATTCTATTGTCCGTGCGACAACGGTCCGGCCGTCGGCGCTTCGAAGTGTAATGCCGGTGCAGGCGTCTGCCGTTGTGGCATTTGTCAGCATCATCAATGATGCGAGAATGAAAAAAAATCTTTGTCTCATAGCTGTGATAATCATTTAGTTGGAAAAACTTGTTTACGTATCATATTTGTGGGACAAAGTTACTCATAATGTCATTGCCGGCAATGGGCGTTTTGGATTGTTTATGATATCTTACGTTAATGAAATATATTGTTGCCGGGAATATCCAGAACAGTTTTGCGTGTCGTACATTTGTTCATTATGTGTTACATTGGCAAAGTAATGGCGTTACACGGGTCATGTAACGACGCTACACGGCCCACGTAACGATGTTACGTGGCTCAAGTAACACCGTTACACATGACCCGTGTAACGGCATTATTCCCATTCAACACCATGTTCCAAGAGATATTCCGGAGCAATGTCAGCTCCGTTTGCCCAGAATATTGTGCCGTCAAGTCCGAATTGAATGAATTTCTCTTCATCTTTGAGTTCTTCAAAAGCGGGGAAGACAAGAAGTGGTGTCAAATCAACCTTTTTGCGTTCTCCTGTATTGAAACTGCATAGCAATGTGTGATTTCCTAAATATTCTACATCTGTAACTCGTAACATGGAACCCATAACTCAATTATTTTTTATTAGGATAATGCAAACGAAGACTATGAAACATTGTTTTCATATAGTTCGGATACAATCTAAATTTTCTGCAAAGGTAGATAACAAATCCCTGCAGACTATGCCCGTCGGGTTAAAGAAATATAAAATTGCGGCGGATATGACATATTTCGGCAGAAAAACGATAATTTTGCAACCGCAAACGCAGGGAGAGGTGCTCGAGTGGCTGAAGAGGCACGCCTGGAAAGCGTGTATACGTCAAAAGCGTATCGGGGGTTCGAATCCCCCTCTCTCCGCAAGGTTTTTTTCAGAGCCGAAGTATAACCATAAATATACCCTTGTACAGGATGAAGAAAGTAATTGCACTTTTGGCAATTAGTGTTTTACTGTTGTGCGGCCATACGGTTATGGCGCAAGACAAAGTCTCAAAAGATTCCACCGAAATCATAACACACGCCACCGACAGTCAGACAACGGCGGCCTCGGCAGATTCTGCCATAAGCTCCGCCGCCTTGGCCGAAGCCGCCGGTGAAGAAGACGATGCCGTGCCCGAAGGGGAAGGCGGTTTCCACAATGTGCTCAAAACAAAGTTTATAGAGGGTACGGCCGGATTCATGTCGCTCGTGGCCATAGCCCTTGTGCTCGGCCTGGCGTTCTGCATAGAACGCATCATCTATCTCACCCTGTCGGAGATAAACGCCAAGAAATTTATGGATGACCTCGATGCCCGCATTGCAGCCGGCGATATCGAGGGTGCCAAGGACATCTGCCGCGAGACGCGCGGTCCCGTGGCCTCCATCTGCTATCAGGGTCTGCTGCGCATCACCGAGTCGATAGACAACATAGAACGTTCCATCGTTTCATACGGTTCGGTGCAGGCCGCCAATCTTGAGCGCGGCTGCTCGTGGATAACACTGTTCATCTCCATAGCCCCGTCGTTGGGATTCCTCGGCACGGTGATAGGTATGGTGATGGCTTTCGACCAGATACGCATGGCCGGCGACATCAGCGCAACCATCGTGGCCTCGGGAATGAAGGTGGCACTGATAACCACCATCTTCGGTATCATCGTGGCACTCATACTGCAGCTGTTCTACAACTACATCATATCGAAGATAGAACACCTTACGTCGCAGATGGAGGAGTCGTCCATCGCCGTGCTCGACATGATAATGAAATTCAAGCTAACACACGATGAAGATACGACTCGGGAAAAGTGATGTGCGGCAGTTGCCGTCAGACAAGGCATCGGGCCGCGTGCTGGCAGTGCTCGTCGTTGTGGCGGTGCTGCTTTTCGGGACATTCTTTCTCGTGGGCTTCGACATGCCCTTCGATGATGACCCGCGCTTCAACGCCCCGTTGCTCACCGATGCCGTGCTGTGGTTTTCTTATGTCTTGTTTATTGTAGCCGTTGTTGTCACCGCAGTATCGGTCATTCACGGTATACGCGTACATGCCAGCGATGACCGTCTGTCGAACGGAATACCCACCATGCGCATAGCGTTGGGCGTTGGCGGCCTGCTCGTGGCAACCCTTCTGCTCACCTTTCTGTTCGGTTCCTCCGAACCTCTGACTATTAACGGCAGATATTTCACGTCGGTGTTTTGGCTGAAACTTACCGACATGTTCATCAACACATCGTTCATACTCGGCACCATCGCCGTTGCCGCCGTCTTCTTCGGCATGTCGGGACTCAACCGCAGAGTCAACGGTGATAACAAAAGAAAGGCTTAGCTTATGTTCAGGACCCGCTATCGTCACCGTGTTCCGGCACTTAACACCACATCCACCTCCGACATCTCGTTCATGTTGCTGATATTCTTTCTTGTCACCACATCAATAGATGTTGACAAGGGGCTCCGTCACCGGCTGCCGCCCAAGCCCGAAGAGCAGATGGCGCAGGTGGAACCGTCGGTGAAGCCGCGCAACGTGCTGCATGTCTCCATCGGGGCAGACAACCGCATCGTTTGTCAGGGACGGGAGATGGCCGCCGGTGAGTTGAAGACGATGGTGGAAAACTTTGTGGACAACAAGACTGATGACCCGCAGATGCCGGAGAGACATCTCCGTAACATTCCCGGACTGGGGCAATGTGCCGTGACCGACCGCCACGTGATTGCAATAGAGGTGGACCCTGATGCCGGTTACGACGCTTACTTCAATGTTCAGAACACCATAGCACTGGCCTATTTATCGTTGCGCGACCGTCTGTCACGCAGCCGTTTCGGCCATCCTTATGTCGAATGTACCCCCGATGAGCGCAATGCCATTCTGCAATATTACCCGCAGCGCATTTCAGAAAACCTGTCTGAAACTGACGAAAAGGAGGACCGCCCATGAGCATGTTCATGCGCCGCAGGAAGCACCGCATGCCGGGACTCAACATGTCGTCGATGCCCGACTTGATATTCACCGTGCTGTTTTTCTTTATGATTGTCACCAACATGCGTGAGGTGCAGATGAAAGTGGAATATCAGGTGCCTCTCGGCAAGGAACTGGAGCGGCTCGCCAAGAAGTCGACGGTCATCTACATACATATAGGCCGTCCGGTTACGCCTGCCGCCAATGCCGCTGTGCCTGCCCCTGCCGACAGTGCCGCCGCCATGTGCATACAGATGAATGACAAGCTGGTGGAGGTGGGCGACATTGCTGGTTACCTGACTGAGGAACGTTCGCAGATGGCTCCCGAAGACGCGGCTGCGATGACTGTCTGCATCAAGGCCGACAAAGACACGCCGATGAGGATTGTCAACGATGTGAAGCAGGCTTTGCGCGAGGCCGACGTGCTCAATGTGGTGTATTTTGCTGACAATAAGGACAAATGATGTCGGTAAAATTTATGATTTGTCATTAAAGTCCGAATATTGCTTACATATTTATTGCTCCAATCGATTTTTTGTTATACCTTTGCGCCATAAAAATGCAAAACAATGGTATATCAGAAATTGGATAAACTTGACAAGCAGATTCTGCGACTTATAGCGGGAGATGCCCGAATACCCTTCCTTGAGGTGGCACGTGCGTGCAACGTCAGCGGTGCCGCCATCCATCAGAGGATTCAGAAGCTGACGAATCTCGGAATACTGAAAGGTTCTTACTATGTGATAGATTCCGAGAAGATAGGTTATGAAACGTGTGCTTTCATAGGGCTTAACCTGAAACACCCCGAGACATTCGACTCGGTGGTGGAAGAACTGAAGAAAATACCCGAGGTGGTGGAATGTCATTATACCACAGGGGATTTTGACATGTTCATCAAGATTTATGCCGTCAACAACCATCATCTGCTCAACATAATACACGACAAGTTGCAGCCGCTGGGACTGTCGCGCAGCGAAACCATAATATCGTTCAACCAAGTCATCGACCGTCAGTTGCCGATAGCGGAGATTCAGAGGGATATGGATGGCCGGGATGGTTCTACGGCAACCAAGTGAACATAAAATGTCACCAGCCCCATTCCCAGCCGTTTTTACCGTCGGATGCAGTGGGGCTGTCATGACGTTTTTTCACGTTAACTTACATTAAAAATATCGGTAATTGATATTTATGTGGATTTTTTGTGCTAAATTTGCACGCAATAATTTTTAAAGTATCATTTTATGTCATCTTTTATTGCAGATAAAATCGTAATGGACGGCTTAACCTATGATGACGTCCTGTTAATCCCCGCTTACTCAGAAGTGTTGCCCAAGACGGTCGAGCTGAGGACAAAGTTCTCTCGCAATATCGACCTGAACATACCTTTCGTCACAGCGGCCATGGACACCGTCACAGAGTCGCGTATGGCCATTGCCATCGCCCGTGAAGGAGGTATCGGTGTGATTCACAAAAGCATGCCGATAGAAGATCAGGCCCGTCAGGTGGCCATTGTGAAGCGTGCGGAAAACGGTATGATCTATGACCCTGTAACCATACGCCGCGGTTCGACAGTGAAAGATGCTCTTGCCATGATGGCCGAATATCATATTGGTGGAATACCGGTGGTGGACGAGGGTAACCATCTTGTGGGTATCGTCACCAACCGCGACCTGCGTTTCGAGCGTCATCTTGACAAGACTGTGGATGATGTGATGACTAAGGAGAATCTCGTCACCACCGACCAGCAGACAGATCTGAGCGCTGCCGCACAGATATTGCAGGAGAACAAGATAGAGAAGTTGCCGGTGGTGGACAAGGAAGGCCGTCTCGTTGGACTTATCACATATAAGGACATAACCAAGGCCAAGGACAAGCCCATGGCCTGCAAAGACAGCAAGGGCCGTCTGCGCGTGGCTGCCGGAGTTGGCGTTACGGCTGATACCCTGGTGCGCATGCAGGCACTTGTGGATGCCGGTGCCGACGCCATCGTGATAGACACCGCTCACGGACATTCAAAGTATGTCATCGAGAAATTGGTTGAGGCCAAGGCGTCATTCCCCGGAGTGGATATCGTGGTGGGCAATGTGGCCACGGGTGCCGCAGCCCGTTTGCTTGCAGAAAACGGTGCCGACGCCGTGAAAGTGGGCATCGGTCCGGGTTCCATTTGCACCACACGTGTCGTTGCAGGTGTGGGCGTACCGCAGTTGAGTGCCGTTTACGATGTTTACAGTGCACTGCGTGATACCGATGTGCCGTTGATTGCTGACGGTGGCTTGCGGTATTCGGGCGATGTGGTCAAGGCTCTCGCCGCGGGCGGAAGTTCGGTGATGATAGGCTCGCTCGTGGCCGGAACGGAGGAAAGTCCCGGTGAGACCATCATCTTCAACGGACGTAAGTTCAAGAGCTATCGCGGCATGGGCTCGCTGGAGGCCATGGAGCAGAAGAACGGTTCCAAGGACCGCTACTTCCAGGGTGACACCACCGAGGTGAAGAAGCTGGTGCCCGAGGGCATCGCCGGCCGCGTGCCTTACAAGGGAACAGTGCAGGAGGTTATCTACCAGATGGTGGGAGGCCTGCGTTCGGGCATGGGCTATTGCGGTGCTGCCACTATCGAGAAGTTGCACGATGCCAAGTTCACACGCATCACCAATGCCGGTGTGATGGAGAGCCATCCTCACGATATCTCAATCACGAGCGAGGCTCCCAACTATTCGCGTCCCAACGATTGAATATTGAGAAATGTATAAGGAATGTGCGGCAGACTCCGAGATGTGGGCGGAGTGCTACCGCACACGCTTTTCTCTGTTTATATAGCAATTTTATATAACGACAATTTTGAAAAATAGAATGAAAAAGCCATATCTGCTTGCCGCGATGCTTATGGTGTCGGGCTTCGCTTGTGCCCAAAACGACCCTACGGTGATGACCATCAACGGCCAGCCCGTTTCGCGTTCGGAATTTGAGTATTCCTACAACAAAAACAATACCGATGGGGTGATAGACAAGAAGACCGTCGAGGAGTATGTGGAACTGTTTGTCAACTACAAACTGAAAGTGGCCGCCGCTCTCGACGCACATCTCGATACGCTGACATCGTTCAAGAAAGAGTTTGCGCAGTATCGTGACCAGCAGGTACGTCCCACGCTGATAACCGATGCCGATGTGGAGCAGGAGGCTCTCAACATCTATGAGACAACCAAGGCCGGTATAGGCGAGCGCGGACTGATACACCCGTCGCACATTTTCCTGCGCCTGTCCCAAAAGGCACCACAAGAGGAAATGGACAAGGCGAAGGAACGTATCGACTCCATCTATGGCGCGCTGAAGGCAGGGGCCGATTTTGCAGAGTTGGCCAAAACACTGTCTCAGGACTTCGGCTCGGCCCGTTCGGGCGGTATGCTGCCGTGGATAAGTCCGGGTCAGACGCTGAAGGAGTTTGAAGACAAAGCCTATGCCCTGCAGCCGGGAGAGATGAGCGAACCGTTCATGTCGCCTGCCGGCTATCATATCGTGCTGATGAACGAGCGCAAGCAACTGGAACCGTTCGACTCGCTGAAAGCCAATATCATGCGTTTCATCGAGCAGCGCAACCTGCGCGAGCAGATTATCGACCGCAAGATTGGCAAGCTGGCTGAGGCTGATGACGTGACGAAAGAAGACTTCATGAAACATCGTGCCGACTCGCTTCAAGCTGTCGACAGCGATTTGCGCAATCTGATACGTGAATATCACGACGGATTGCTGCTCTACGAGATAAGCAACCGCGAGGTGTGGGAGAAGGCATCCAAGGACGATGCCGCCTTGGCCGCTTTTTTCGCAAAGAACAAGAAGAAATATGCGTGGGACGAACCGCGTTTCAAGGGTATGGCCTATCATGTCAAGACCAAGGACGATGTAAAGGCGGTGAAGAACAGCGTGAAGAAACTGCCTTTCGACGAATGGGCCGCCACTTTGCGCAAGACGTTCAACAGTGACTCCATCATACGGATACGTGTGGAGAAGGGCATATTCAAGAAGGGTGACAATGCCCTTATTGACCGTGAGGTGTTCAAGGTTGATTCGGCAGGGGCAGTGGTGCCGTTGAAAGACTATCCCATTGACGCCGTTTTCGGCAAGGTGCTGAAAAAAGGCCCCGAGGACTACACCGATGTGCGCGGACTTGTAACCACCGACTATCAGGAGATGCTCGAAAAGGAGTGGGTGGCTGCCCTGCGCAAGAAATATGCCGTGGAGGTGAACACAGAAGTATTGAAGACAGTAAACAAACATAATTGAGGCAGATGGGTATAACTTGCAATATTCGCTCGGGCATGCTTGTGCTGCTGACGGCACTGTGCACGGACATCATGGCCATGGCGCCACAGGCCGACAGCACGGCCGTGACCGGTGGTAAGAACGTGGTTGACGAGGTTATATGGATAGTGGGAGACGAAGCCATATTGAAGTCGGACGTGGAGGCCATGAGAAAACAGGCCGAAGAGGAGGGCACGCGATGGTCGGGTGACCCCGATTGTGTGATTCCCGAACAGCTGGCCGTACAGAAACTGTATCTGCACCAGGCTGCTATCGACAGTATTGAAGTGACCGACGCGGATGTTGCGGCTGAGGTGGAGCAGTATCTTGAATATTGGACCAATCTTGCCGGCTCCCGCGAGAAACTGGAGGAATACAAGAAAGCGTCGATGAGCCAGTTGCGCAACGAATTGCGTGACGCCCTGCGCGACCGCAAGACCATGCAGAAGATGAGGGAGGAACTTGTAAAGGACATAACCGTGTCGCCGGCAGAGGTACGCCGCTATTTCAAGGACCTGCCCGCCGACAGCGTGCCTTTCGTGGCAACGGAGGTAGAGGTGCAGATACTCACGCAGACTCCCAAGATAGACATGGAGGAGATAAACCGTGTCAAGGACGAGCTGCGCGAATATACCGACCGTGTGAACAAGGGTGAGTCATCGTTTGCCACTCTTGCACGCCTTTATTCGGAAGACCCCGGTACAGCCCGCCGCGGCGGCGAGCTCGACTATACCGGCCGTGCCATGCTCGACCCGGCCTTTGCCGCAGTGGCTTTCAATCTTACCGACCCCAAGACGGTGTCAAAGATTGTAGAGTCGGAATTCGGCTATCACATCATCCAGCTTATCGACAAGCGCGGTGACAAGGTGAAAGTGCGCCACATACTGCGCAAGCCGCAGGTGTCGCGTGAGGCTGTCACCCAGGCGCTTGAGCGTCTTGACTCTATACGTACCGACATTGTCGACGGCAAGTTTACCTTTGAGGCCGGTGCGTCGGTGATTTCCGATGACAAGGACACGCGCAACAACTACGGTCTGATGGCCAACGTCATCGACGGCGCGCGCACGTCGAAATTCAGGATGCAGGACCTGCCTACGGAGGTGGCACGTGCAGTCGAGAAGATGGCGCCGGGTGACATATCGGCTCCGTTCGAGATGATAGGCACCAATGGAAAGACCGTTTGTGCCATCGTGAAGCTGAAAAATCGCGTTGAGGGTCACAAGGCCACTATAACCGAGGACTTCCAGGTGATGAAGGAGGTGGTGCTCAACAAGCGCAGGGAAGAGGTGTTGCACGATTGGGTGGTCAACAAGATAAAGTCTACATACGTGCGTATCAACGACAAGTACAAGAATTGCGATTTTGAATATCAGGGTTGGATTAAATGACAATTAGAAACATATCAAATTATTTATTCTGCGGGCATAGAGTCATTCTTGTGGTGATTCTGTGCCTGTTTGGACTATGTACGGTTTGGTCTGTACAGCCTGAGAAAAAACGGCAGACGCCCCCCAAGCGCCAGCAGTCTGCGGGCAGACAGGGGCGTGCGGGCAGAACCGGTAAGGTGGCCGCGGCGCGATATGAAGACAACAGGGTGTACCTGCTCAATTCGGACAAACTGTATTACGACAAGTACCGTCGCCCCGATTTCAACAAGCCGGCTGCGCAGGTGCTTGTGGGCAACGTGAAGTTTCTGCATCAGGGTGCTACACTTTATTGCGACAGTGCCCATTTCTACGAGGCTTCCAATTCGTTTGAGGCTTTCAATAATGTGAAAATGCTTCAGGGCGACACACTATCGCTTGTCAGCGATTATGCCTATTATGACGGCAACGAGCAGATGTGCCGGGCGCGTTTCAATGTTGTGTTGAAAAACCGGGAGTCGACGCTTTATACCGACAGCCTGAACTTCGACCGTCTGTATGGCATCGGATATTTTTTTGAGGGCGGAAAGCTTGTAGACAATGGCAGTGTGCTCACATCCGATTGGGGTGAATACAACACCGGTACGAAGATGGCTCTGTTCAATTACAGTGTGAAGTTGCGCGGCGAGAACTATGTGCTGACATCAGACACGCTTTACTACGACATGAACACGTCGACGGCTCATGTTCTCGGCCCGTCGGATGTGGTGTCGGGAACCAGCCGGGTGTACACCGAAGACGGATATTATAATACAAAAAGCGAAAAGTCGGAACTCTTCGGCAGGTCGGTGGTGCGCGACGGGGGCAGGATAATCATCGGCGACAGCGTTTATTACGACAAGTTGAACGGCACGAGCGAGGCTTTCGGCAATGTGGTTTACACCGATACCGTAAACCGTAACAAACTCACGGGTGACTATTGTTTCTATAACGACCAGACAGGCTACGGCATGGCGACCAAACGTGCTGTGGCCATGGATTTTTCGCAGGGCGATACCCTCTATATGCACGCCGACACATTCAAGATTTACACGTTCAACATCAATACCGACTCGGTATACCGCAAGATGCACGCCTACAACCGCGTGAGGGCGTTCCGGACGGATGTGCAGGCGGTGTGCGACTCGCTGGTGTTCGACAGTAAGGACTCGTGTCTGACGATGTATCGTGACCCCATAGCCTGGAATCTTAACCAGCAGTTGCTCGGTGAGGTGATAAAGGTATACATGCGTGACTCCACCATCGACCGTGCCCATGTCATAGGGCAGGCCCTTTCGGTGGAGCAGATGCCCGACTCGGTGCATTTCAATCAGGTGGCGTCGAGGGAAATGTTCGCCTTTTTCAAGAACGGAGAGATTTACGAGGCTGATGCCGATGACAATGTGCAGATAGTGTATTATCCCATCGACGAGAGTGACAGTATGCTCATCGGTTTGAATTACACGGAGACCAGCAAGCTGAAGATGTTTCTTGAAAACCGCAAGATGAAGCGTATCTGGATGCCTAAGGCAGAGGGCACGCTTTATCCCATGTCGCAGATACCTCCCGACAAGAAGTTCCTGCCCACCTATGCGTGGTTCGACTATGTACGTCCGCTTGACAAGGATGACATATTCAACTGGCGCGGGAAAAAGGCCGGCACGGAGCTGAAAGAGGAAAAACGCCGTGATGCTCCGCTGCGGAAGTTCGGGAACAGTGGTGAAACAGTAGCCGCGGAAGGCGGAGACAAGCCGTCTGCGGACAAAGCTGAAACTGCCGACACCCCCAAGACTGCCGATGGGAATATTCACTAACAGACGCCCCAGGGGCTATCATCATGTGATGATATATTCCGACGGGCGCAAGGAAAGGTTGAAGGCCATGGAGGAGCGTGCCCGGCGCGAGCTCGGCATGCAGCCGGCCGAAGAGCCGCACCGTGACAGGTTGCGCGGGGCCTTCACCGGCTGTGGCCGCCATCTGCGCCGCAATGGGGAGCGTGGCGGCAGAAGGAGCTATGCCGTACTGATAGTGCTGATAGCGGCGATGCTGATGTTGATGTACTGTCTGTTGACGGGCTATTGGTTTATATGAGATAAAAAAGGAGAATCGACAATGAGTGATGTAATACAACTGCTGCCGGATGCGGTGGCCAACCAGATAGCTGCCGGCGAGGTGATACAGCGTCCGGCATCGGTCATTAAGGAACTTGTGGAGAATGCTATCGACGCCGGGGCACACACCATACGTGTGTTTGTGGTGGATGCCGGACGTACGTCAATTCAGGTTATCGACGACGGCAAGGGCATGTCGGAGACAGATGCCCGTCTGGCGTTCGAGCGTCATGCCACGTCGAAGATACGCAAGGCCGACGACTTGTTTGCCCTGCACACCATGGGATTCCGCGGCGAGGCTCTTGCCTCTATCGCGGCCGTGGCACAGGTGGAGCTGAAGACGCGGATGGAGGGTGACGAAGTGGGCACGCATATATCCATCTCCGGCTCGAAGGTGACGGGGCAGGAACCGGTATCGTGTCCCGTGGGTTGTAATTTTGTTGTTGAGAACATCTTTTTCAATGTACCCGCACGGCGCAAGTTCCTCAAGGCCAACGCAACGGAGCTTAACAACATAATGACGGCCTTTGAGCGCATCGTGCTGGTATATCCCGAAATAAGTTTCACACTGCACAGTAATGGCACCGAACTGCTCAATCTGCGTGCCGGCAGTCTGCGCCAGAGAATCATTGATGTCTTCGGCAAACGTTTCGGCCACGGCATACTGCCTGTAAGTGTTGATACGGCGATGTGCCGCATCAATGGCTATGTGGGCAAACCGGAGACGGCCCGCAAGAAGGGTGCACATGAATATTTCTTTGTGAACGGCCGCTACATGAAGCATCCTTATTTTCACAAGGCTGTGATGAATGCTTTCGACAGACTCATACCCGTAGGCACACAGGTGTCGTACTTTATTTATCTTGACGTCGACCCTGCTGACATTGACGTCAATATACATCCCACAAAGACGGAAATCAAGTTTGAGAACGAGCAGGCCATATGGCAGATTATCACTGCTGCGGTGAAGGATTCGATAGGAAAATTCTGCGAGGTGCCTTCGATAGATTTTGACACGGAGGGCAAGCCTGAGATTCCCGTTTATGACCCTTCCAGAGACGTGGCGCCGCCTTCCCCCTCGTACAACACGTCTTTCAATCCTTTTCAGACACCTTCTTCACGGCAGGAGATGACATCTGTGCGGTGGGACGATGACATGTATGAGAAGCTCAGTAAGGAACCGCCACGTGAGGCCGATATGTTTGATATGGAGACCGGCGGCGGATACCCTCTCGCGGCCGGTGACGACAAGGGGGGCGTTTCTGGTGGGGACAATGTCATTTTCGGCGGGTTGTATACGGAAGAGACGCCCGTCGGCAGGTCTTTGGACGATTCTGAAAATGACGATACGCCTGTTGAGGCTCCGGCGAGTCAGGTGTTTTATGGCGATGCTCCGGCGGGTGACAGATACGGCAGCGATATTATTGCCGAGAAATCACCGGCCCACTATCAGTATAAGGGACGTTTCATCATGACGGCGGTGAAGTCGGGGCTTATGATTATCGACCAGCAGCGCGCAGATATCCGTATACGTTATGAGCGCTGTCTTGCCCGTATGCAGTCGCGCACGGCAGAGACGCAGAGGATTCTGTTTCCCGAAGTGGCGCAGTTTTCTCCGTCGGAAAGGGTCATGCTTGACAAGATTTTGCCTGAACTGGCCAATATGGGATTCGAACTTACCGACCTTGGCGGCAACAGTTTTGCCGTCAACGGTATTCCTGTCGGTATAGAGGGATTGGATTATGTGGCGTTGCTGCACAACATGGTGAGTGACGCTGTGGAAACAGGAAGCACATCTCTTGAAGAGATTAACAAGTCGTTGGCTTTGTGCATCGCCCGCAGTGCGGCCATCCCGCAAGGGCAGGTGCTTGGTAATGCCGAGATGGAAAATATTGTCAATGAGCTGTTTTCGTGTTCGAATGTGAACTATACTCCCGACGGGAAATCCATCATTTGCATCCTGCCGCAACGTGATATTGAGCAGTTGTTGGGGTAGGGGTTGTAGCTTGAACAAGAGGGTGTGTCAAAATATGTCCCTACAGGTTGGAAGAGTTGAATTTTGGCACAGCCTCGCTTGCGAATCTTCATTACCGCCATTTCGCACGATGGTGACAGCGTTTCTTTCGTGGGAATTTGTCCTATGAAATTCGAAAACTTGCCATACTTTATATATAAAAGGTTGGTTTTACCATTTTTATTGCATCTGAAAACGAAATTCCTTGTTAATTAATTGGCTATTCAAAAATATTTATTTACTTTTGCACAACAAAATGTGCATATTGTTTAATGTATAATTTAGTATAGGTATGAAAAAGTTATTAATGGGGCTGGCTTTTGCCGGCATTTCTGCGGTTTCAATGGCCCAGAACACTGAGACAACCGTACCGGAGATGAAGTATAGCGTAGCTACAAATTCATTCTGGAGCAATTGGTTTGTTCAGGCAAACGTAGTGGGAACAGCTTTCTATAGCAATCAGGAACGTGGATGGGATCTTGACAAGAGTCCGTTCAAGGGTTTCCGTAACAACCTCGGATTCTCTGTTGCTCTCGGTAAGTGGTTTACTCCCGGATTGGGTCTTCGTACAAAGTTCAATGGTGTATGGGGACGCACTGTGATGGCAGAGGATATGGATACACCTGTTGGAAAGGAAGATAACGCCAACAAGTATTGGACATTGAGCGAGCAGGCTCTCTTCAACCTGAGCAATCTGTTCTATGGCTACAATCCGAAGCGTGTTTGGAACTTCATTCCTTATGTAGGTGCCGGCGTAGGCCGTAACATGAGCGCAAATGTTTATGCTATGGGTCTGAACGGTGGTATCCTGAATACATTCCGTCTGAGCGACCGTTTCGCCATCAACCTCGATTTGAACTATGGCGTTTGGGAAACATGCATGGACGGTGTTAACGAAGGTGCTAAGGAAGGTAACAAGAAGGGACTTGCAAGCCGTGACCAGATGTTCAATGTTGAAGTCGGTCTGACTTACAATATCGGCAAGACACGTTTCAACAAGACTCCTGACGTAGAGGCCCTGAAAGCTCTTTCTCAGAGCCAGATAGATGCTCTTAACGCACAGCTCGCCGACTCTCAGGCAGAGAATGCCAAGCTGAAGAACATGCTGGCCAACCAGAAGCCGACAGAGGTTACCAAGGTTGTTAAGGAAATCGCCGCTGCTCCGGTATCAGTATTCTTCAATATCGGTAAGTCTAAGATTGCCTCCAGAAAGGATCTGCAGAATGTTAAGGATCTCGTTGAACTCGCTAAGGACAACAACTCTAAGATTGTTGTTACAGGTTATGCAGACAGCAAGACCGGTAGCGCTAACTTCAACAAGAAGCTCAGCCAGAAGCGTGCGGAGACAGTTGCCAACGAATTGGTTAAGATGGGCGTGAACCGCGATAATATCGAGGTTGTTGCCGCCGGTGGCGTAAACACTCTGTCACCTGTTTCTTACAACCGTCGTGCTACTGTCGTTGTTAAGTAATCAATGCATGGCATAATTAGAACAACAGAATAGGACGGGGCGATGTGAAAATATTTTCACATCGCCCCTCTTCGTTTTTTTGGGTGTATGCTTAAGCCCTGCGCCATGTCTGCATTTTGGTGAGGTGCTTATAGTGTATTTATGCATGTTTATACTGTAAAATGCCGATAAATGCGGATATTTTTTTGAAAGAATGAAAAAAGACAACGATTAATGGAACATATTCGGATTTTATTGTGTAATTTTGCAACGGCAATATGAATTAGGGTGGGGGTAATGTATTTTATATCCGATCCGTTTGTAATGAGAAATTACATGTTGAAAGAAGTTGTGGCGGTATTTATACGTAAACAGTGGCTTATTGTTTTGGCGGCTGTCCTGTTGGTATGTCATATACCTGCAAGGTCGCAGATGCTGATAGGCACTCAGGGGCTGATGAACATACCGTCGGCAGAAATGAATGCGGCAGGAACTTTTGATGGAGGCGTAAGCCTTCTGCAGAAAAGGATGATGGTAGACGCGAATGACTACTATACTGGATTGTATTATATCAACTTCACACCTTTTTCTTTTGTCGAAGTGACTTTCCGTGAGACATTGCGGAAGACAAGAAAAAGTGCCACCAATCCCAAAATGGGCTATTACCAGCAGGACCGTTCCACAACGCTCCGCCTGCGACCAGTAATGGAGAAGGAAGGCAAATGGTGGCCAAGTGTCGTGGTGGGAGTGAATGACATCTATTCTGATCATGGTGCGAGTGAATATGCTGCCGTTTACGGAGTCGTCTCAAAAAATGTCCGTTTGGGTAATGTAATGAATGTCGGAGCGACGTTGGGTTATGCCCATCCTATAGACAACGGCGTTACGTACGACGGTATTTTCGGAGGTATATCCGTGTCGCCGGTATCTTTTGACAATCTGAAGATAATGGCGGAATATGATACGCGGGGAGTAAATGTCGGGGCGTCAGTGATGTTGTTCCGTCATCTTAGGGCTATGTGTCTTACACGTGATTTTGAAGGGGTATGCGGAAGTCTCAGTTATCTTTATACAATTAAATACTGACGTTATATGAGGATGAAGAGATACTGCATATTGCTTTTTGTTATGTTTGGGGCACTTGTTGGTGTGGCACAATCGGATGCCGGTATCGCGTCAAGACTTGTCAGCATGGGGCTCGAAAACGTAAGAGTGGGTATCAGAGACAGTGTTGTATACGCTGTGTTCGAAGACCCCACATACCGTGGCACCTACCGCGGGTTCGGTACGGTTATCGAACAGCTTTCACTCCATTATCCTGATGTGGAACGGTTTGAAGTGGTGGCGCTCGACTCAAAGGTGCCCAAGGTGTGTGTACATGCGCGCCGTTTTGCCGGCCGGTGGTCGCTTGATGCCGACTACGATGTGGAGGAGACAATGGCGGTGCTCGCCAAGGCCGAAGAGCGTGGCAACTCGTTCGGGAAAATAGATGTGGTCTTTTACCCGAAGGTGTCACTCGACAACCATCGGCTTGACGTACTCTACGAATACGCCGTATCCATAGCACCGTCCGTTGAGACAACATTATGGCGTGGCAGCCGGATAACCATCCAGCCGGTGATACCGTTGGGCGGTGGCAACCTGTACAAAAACAATACGCTGAGATATTGCCATATAGGCGTTGCGGGCTTGGAACAGGAGTTTCTGAAAGGGGGCAAGTGGAGCCTGAAGGCGGCGGCCGGATTCCTTTCAGTCAATTTCATGGGAGTGCATGCCGAGGTGGGCAGGCAGTTGACCGATGCTCTTGGTGTAAAGTTGCGTGTAGGCTGTTTGGGTGAGGCATATGCGGACAATAAGGGCTATCATTTCGGCACGCCGGACAAACTGACGGTTTTGGCCAAGGCCGATTATTATGAGCGGTTCTCACGTCTGCAGGTACAGCTCACGGCAGGTCGTTTTGTCTATGGCGACTACGGAGGGCGTTTGGACATTACACGCCATCTTGGTGACTATGCAATAGGTGTGTATGGCATATTGACAGGTGGCGAGCACAATGCCGGATTTCATTTTGCCATCCCGATGATGGGCAAGCGGCAGAAGCGTGGCGGCCGGATACGTCTGCGGATGCCCGAATATTTTAATTGGGAATACAGCATGGT
Source organism: uncultured Prevotella sp. (assembly GCF_900549175.1). Classification (GTDB taxonomy): domain Bacteria; phylum Bacteroidota; class Bacteroidia; order Bacteroidales; family Bacteroidaceae; genus Prevotella. The sequence goes on from NZ_URNN01000005.1 coordinate 39,041, forward strand.
GTCACACTACAAGTATGCCGATGAGAATATGGGGCGTGAATATGCCACACGGGCTGACGAAAACCGTTCGGCGCGATACTTTCAGGCCGAGTATATACAGCAAAATCTGCAGCGGTACCTTGATGGTATGACAAGATGATTTGAAAAAGAAAACTTAGTATTAATTTAAAAATAAAAAGGTTATGAAAAAGTTAAAGTTCCTTTTAGGAATCCTTACGATTGCAGCAGGCACAAGCTTGCTCAGTTCATGTTTCAGCGATCCCACGTTCGGTGATAATCCGAGCGTGAATGTACCGGCAGAGACGGAGTACACTGTAACGGTGAATACCAATGCGGACAAGCTGACTTATAACGGTGATGAAGTGGTCAGCCCGTTCCACCCGACGGCAGATGGTGAACTCGTTCTTTCCAAAGATGGTTATGTGTCTCAGGCTGTAAAAATCGCTCTTGGCGAAAATAAGAACATTGTTATCAATGTCGATTTGATTGAGACTCCTAAATCTAATACTTCTGTTGCTGAAGCCAATGGTAACACTGAGAGCGATACCAAGATTGATGGCAAAAATAACACGTCTTCGATTGTTATTCCCGCTGGAGTTCAGACAACAGGTGTAGATGGTGATGCCAACTTCGGTATCGGTGTATATAGCGTGGTTGCTGTTGCCGATGAGCCGGAAGTTAAAGAGGATGTTGTAACAAATGATGAAGCTCACGATGTGCTTGTTGCTGTTTGCGAGCCCAGCGGTGCTGTGTTCGATGAGCCTGTGACAATATCTGTTGCAGCTCAGAATGCGACCGGTTTGTCATTCCAGTGCGTCAATGGCAACGATACAGAAGAGGTTACAGTAGGGGAAAACACTCTTTCAGCTCAGGTAAGCCACTTCTCTAACTGGACATTCTCTCTCATGGCTCGCGTCATTAACATCGAGACTACGACAGAGACCCTCTTCGATGGCAACATTCTGATACACACAGGTAGCAACATTTTCAATTATACTGCCAAGACTGGTGTATCTTCAGATCGTTCGGGTATCGCAGAGACATTCCTTATCGGCCAGTTCGGTTCAAAACTTGCTAATGTGGCAAAGACCGGAACTCTTACCGCTACAGGCGAGGGTTCTGCCCACATCCAGATTGTTCAGGACAAGAAGATCATCACCTACAAGTCTGGTAGCAACAACACTACATTCAAGGCTACTGTATACGGCGCAATACATGTAAATGTTATTAGCACCACTTACGATACATCAGAGCACTCAGGCGGTACAGGCGGTGTTCATTAATCTATAAAACTTTGTAGGGACATATTCTTGTATTTGTCCGTCCTCATAACATGTTGATATTCAACATTTGTTTGACGGACAAATACAAGAATATGTCCCTACTAATTGTATAAGACCGTTTTTTTTAATTGCCATCTAAAAAATAATGGCGAAAATGTTTGGCGGTTACAAAATAAAGCATTACCTTTGCAACCGCTTACAAGAAGTAAGGGCGTTTAGCTCAGCTGGTTTAGAGCATCTGCCTTACAAGCAGAGGGTCGGCGG
>NZ_URNN01000006.1 GCF_900549175.1 uncultured Prevotella sp.
GATGGTACTGCAATGCAATGCGGGAGAGTAGGAGGCCGCCTTCTTTCATTTATATTCAAATGTCTCCCCTGTTGGACGATGAGTCCGGCGGGGGAGACTTCTTTTTTATCCAAACGCAAAGACGCTGAGGCGCAAAGATTTCTTTTAGGGTCTTTGCGTTTAAATCAAAATATCCTTTATCCCAGCCACCGGCAGGAGTAATCATAATTCTCAATTCTCAACTTTCAATTTCCAATTATGCACAATGGCGCACAATATGGCGGAGGTTTATGCGTTTAAGGATTATGTACAGGTTGAAAAGAATTATAGTTTGGATTATGCGTATGCACTGTTGTCGGGGATTCGGAATACAATCGCCGACGGACTATGCTTTTGTACGTTATGTAGTCAATGAGCATTATCCGTACTATTCGTATTCGGACTTGAAATCACTGTTGCCTGACATTGATGATGAGACACGCAGACTGTGTTGTCTCTATTTCCGAATAGCAAATTATCTGCAACCCGACGTTATCGTCTGTACTTCCGGAGACAAGGCTTATCCCGCTTATTTGCAGGCAGGATGCCATAGGGCGGCGATTGTGGATCAGGTGAAGTTCGGTTCCATGGCAGAGCGTGACGACAGTGGTGTTGTCGGATTGTTTGTAACACCGGTATCGGATGAGAGGTTTGTTTCGTTCGTGACAGGTATTTCAGATAAGCTTGACGGGCGGTCGATAATGATTGTGGAGGGGATTCATGCAGGCAGGACAGCCAAGAGGCGTTGGAAGGCTGTTAGAGAGGACGAGAGAGTGGGAGTGACGTTTGACTTGTATTACGCAGGCATTGTCTTTTTTGATAAAAGGCGTTATAAACAACACTATAAGATAAATTTTTAGTTTATTAATCCGGTTGCGGCCGATTCTGAAACGATTACCTGCGTCTGTTTTATGACTAACGATAATTAATGTATAACAATAAAAAGATGATTTGCAATGAAAATAACGAAAGTATATACGAAAGGCGGTGACAAGGGTATGACAAGTCTTGTAGGCGGTGTGCGTATCAATAAGGCGGATGTACGTCTGGAGGCTTACGGAACTGTGGATGAGCTTGGAGCGCAGTTGGGATTGCTCGCGGCATATATGTCCGATGGACCTGACAAGGACATGGTGGAGCGCGTACAGGGCAACCTCTTTATTGTGGGTGCCCATTTGGCTACCGACCAAAGTAAGACACCCCTTTATGACTCGGCCAGACTCCCTGCGGGCGAGACAGAACTTTTGGAGAAGGAGATTGACGCGATAATGGGTTCTTTACCCGAGGCACAGGGTTTTGTGCTTCCCGGGGGATGTCCCGCTGCAGCGCATGCACATGTGTGCCGCACTGTGTGTCGCAGGGCTGAACGGCGTGTTGTTGCGCTGTCTGAAAATGCCGTTGTGGCACCGGAAATACAGCAATATCTCAACAGATTGTCGGACTATCTGTTTGTTTTAGCTAAAAAACTTAATTTTGTGGCAGGTATTAGTGAAAAAGTGTGGACGAATCATTGTAAATAAGAAGAAAATTATTATTTTTGCGCAATATTCAGAAACTGGTAAAACTTTAAAGACTATGTATTGGACACTGGAATTGGCTTCAAAGCTTGAAGATGCGCCATGGCCTGCAACAAAGGACGAACTCATTGACTATGCGATTCGTTCGGGCGCTCCACTCGAAGTATTGGAAAACTTGCAGGAAATAGAAGATGAGGGTGATGTATATGAAAGCATCGAAGATATATGGCCCGACTATCCTACCAAGGAGGACTTTTTGTTCAACGAGGATGAGTATTAAACCGGCTTAGAAGGCTTATGTATTTTTAATTTACAACGGGTTGACTGTCGTTATGTGCGATAGTCAACCCGCTTTTTTTCATTTATCCGCAATTAGTCCATTTACAATGAACCCATAATCATGCTTTTGTCTTGGAATTGCCACACAGCAGCATATACGGACATGTGCGGCAGATGTCATCGTCGGTAGTGGGACAGAAGGGTAGGTCGGGATTGAAAATATCGTTGACCTTTTCCTGCAACAGCGTTTCAAACTCCTGACAGCAGTCGTTGATGTCGCGGACGGGATTCTTGCCGAGGCAGAGCGTCGGGTCGTAATCCTTGGTGTTGGCATGCTGTATGAAGAGCAGGGCCGGACTTACGGGCAGATGCCGCGGATTGTAATCGGCGCGGGCTCTCGCGATGCCACTGTAGAGGAACGTCTGCAGGTAGTAGTCGCTGTGCTTGTGTATGTTCTTCGGGTCGAAGATGGCCGCCGTATCGGGCATGGTCTCCAGTTTGCGGCCTCCGGTCTTGTAGTCGATGACACGGATGCGCTCCCCCGTACCGTCATTCACGCAGTCAAGACGGTCGATGCGTCCGCCGACGGTGGTGCGGAACCGCACCTTGTCGCCTCCGCACACCTCCATATCCTTTATGACATCTTTCTCAAGTCCGATGATGTCAAACGGAGCCAACTGCATGTCGATGCGCAACAGTTTGCGCAGATATGTTATTATGACCTCGCGGTTGATGAGTTGCAGGCCGTTGTATTCGAGGCGCGAGCCCATACCCTTGGGCAGTTTGAAAAGTTCTTCCATGAAGGTCTCGTCCACCACACGTTCAATATCGGCTCCATGGCTGAGCATCCGTTTGATGTCATCGGCCGTGACATGATTTCCGCCGGCCATTATCCGCTCATATATTTTCTGTGAGGCCTCGTGGAAGATATTTCCGAAAATGCGGTTGTCAATCTCGTTGTCATCGTTGTCCTCAGGTTCGCGTATGCCGCACACATAGTTGTAATAGAACTGTTTCTGGCATCTCATATATTTGTTTACGGCAGTTGGCGTGAGTAGAGGCGTGTCTTCCTTGTCAACATTCATGCCCTTGTCGAAGCGTCTGAGCAGCCGTTTCATCACGCTCTCCGTCTTGTCCACCTTTAGGGGAGCAAATGACATCGGCTGTTGTCCTGCCTGTAGTGACCGTCGTGTCATCCGGTGATTGCCCTCCACGAGAATCTGGAGCATGAAGCGGCTCATCTCGCCCGTGGTGCCGTTGTCGGTGGAACTGTTGTAGAGGATGGTTATGTCGCTTGCCCTTTGGAGCAGGCGGTAGAAGTAGTAGGCATAGATGGCAACCTTGTTGTCCACCGTTGTCAGCTCGTGCGCCTTGCGTATGCTGTACGGTATGAACGACGTGTCGTTTACGCCTTTGGGCATGTTGCCTTCGTTGGCCGACAGTATGAGCACGTGGTCGAAGTCGAGGTTGCGCGTCTCGAGCACGCCCATCACCTGCACACCCACCACCGGCTCGCCGTGGAACGGTATTGATGTCGACTTCATCAGCTGTCCTATAAGGCGTTGCAACGTTATGAGGTCGATGGCCAGGTCGCCGGAGGTCATGAGTCCTGCCAAGCGGTTCATCAGCGTATAGGTACGGAAGAGGGCCTCCTTGAACAGCGGGTCGTCACTTTCGCCGGCGTTGGATGCTATAACTTTCAGAATGTCTATAATCCATTGTGTGATGCGTCCCGACAGTTCGGCGCAACTGTATCCGTCGGTGCTGCCGAAGAGGACGGTTGTCCCCTCGTCGGTGCAGAGCTGCCGGCGGGTTGGGTAGTACACCTTTGCATCCACGTTGAGAGCCTTGTACAGACTGTCGTAGTCCGCCGATATGTACTTCATGTACGGATGTTTCAGGACGGCATTGACAGCCTGCAGGCGGTACTTTTCCGCTGTGGCTATGTATCCGCCGGTCTGCAGGTTGATGAGCAGCGATATCAGTGAGGCCACGGGCGACTGGGCCAACGGATAACCTGTGGTGATGTTCACCTTGTCCGCCTCGTCCGGCAGGCAGTGGATAACGGTCTGCAGCAGTCCCTCGTCGCACATTACGATGGCCGTGCGCCGTCCGTCGGCGATGCGGTTGTTCTCGCGCAGCCACTGGCTGATGTAGCGCGCCTGTACGTTTTCGGTGGGGGCCGAAATGTATGTTATGTCTTTCGGACGTCTGAAGTTGTCGTAGACGGCATGGTCGGTGGTGTCGAGTTCGTTGGGGAAGGCTTGCAGATAAGACGCGATGTAGTGCCCCGCCTCGTGGTACCCGTCGCGTCCGTGCGGCATGTAGTATTGGTCGAAGTCCCAATAGAAGTGGGCGCGTCCCTGCTTCTGCAGACGTTCGAACAGCCGTTTCTCCACCTTCTGCAGCATATTGAAGCCGACGAAGAGATAAGTGTCGTACATGAACTCCACATTCTCGTTTTCGGCCACCTCGCGGTACAGTGCCCCCTCGTATGCCAGTCCCTGCGCGGCCAGACGCCTGTTGAACGAGCGGTAGATGTCGTAGATGTGGCTCCACAGGCGCAGAAAGCGTTGCTTCAGCTCAGAGTTGTGCTCCTCGCTGAAGTTGCTGAAGAACTTTTTTATTATCTCTATCTGCTCCTTGCTGAGATACGACACGTCGTCAAGTTCGTGTATGTCTCTCAGGTTGGCGAACACCTTGTCCGGTTCGGCCATGTTTTTGTCAAGGTCGTCAAAGTCGGCCAGCAGCAGTTGTCCCCATCCGTAGAAGTGGTCGAGTGTCTCGTCAATGCCCGTACATTCGGTGAAGCACTTGTGCAGGTCGCATATCAGTTTTATCTGGTCGCCGGTCTTGCGTATGGAATGACGGCGGAAGAGGTCGCTGATGGTGATGTATGCCGGGCTCCACATGGGCCGTCCGGCCATGCGCACGAAATGCTCGTTCATGAACAGTGCGGCGCGTTTGTTGGGAAACACCACCGCCACGCGCGACAGATTGTCGCCATATTTGTTAATAATGTCGCGGGCGACATATTCCAGAAATGTTTTCATATATATATATTAGGAGTTATTTCTTTAGAAGTTAAAGGAGTTACCGCTCCCTGCGGTCGCTCAGGAGTTAAAGACAAATGCTTTTTTTAAGAAGTTAAAGGAGTTATTGCGGCTGCGCCGCTCAGGAGTTAAGTCAAGTCTTAAAAGCATTTGTCTTTAACTCCTATAACTCCTTTAGTTACCCAAGGACACTCCCTCTATTTTATTACTGTAAACAAACCACAGAAACCCTTCCACGTTGGTGTAGCCCATGGCCGAGAGTAGACGCATGTATTCGCGCACCTGCTCGTGGTAGCTGTCTTTGGGCGTGCCGAACTTGAAGTCGACCACAATCATGCGTTCGCCGTCGGTCATTACGCGGTCGGGCCGTCTTTCCATCACGTTTCCCGTTCCGTCGGTGGAGAGTATCGAACATTCGTTGAACAGTTGCCAACGGTCGGAGAACCAATCTGCCACCTGCGGTGACGCCAACCGCTTGCGCAACATCTCCGCCGCCTTCTCTGCCGTCTTACGGTCAAGCAGACCCTCGGTCTCCAGACGTATCAGTGCCGTGTCTGCGTCATCTGCCGTCCGTATCTCGGAGAACACCTTGTGCAGTATGTTTCCCATCTTGATGTATTCCCTACGGTCATTGTCCGAATCGTCTCCTGATATGAAGTCACGGCTTTGGTTGCTCTGCATGAACTCCGTCTTGTTGTCAAACGTCTCTATACTTATTGGCATGGGAATTACCGGTTGCACGAAAACGTTGGCCGACCCTCCGGTGTCACGTTTCCCGCATGTCTTTGCGGCAAGTGTTCCGTATTCGAAAACCACGGTTCCGTCCCCGCCGTCTTCATCCATGCCTGTCAGCGCGGCTCCCAGCTTTTCGGCAATGTCGGGCAGACAAGACTCAATGAGTTGCGAGCGCGAGTTTTTGGCGTCGCGGTGGCCGATGACGAAAAGATTGCGTGAGGCACGGGTGAATGCCACGTAGAGCAGGTTGAGATTGTCCACGCAGTTTTGCAGGTACTCGTCTTGATAGTCTTTCTCGTAGATGGTGCCCGTCATGCCCTTGCGACTGTAGTCGACGGGGATTATGGGCAGTTCGTCGAACGGGGCTTCTGTCGGCTTGCACCACAACACGTTGCCGGTCTGCTTCTCCAGCTGCCAGTCGCAGAATGGTATGATGACGCTGTCGAACTCCAGACCCTTGCTCTTGTGTATCGAGATGAGCCTTATGCCGTCGGGCTCGTCACTCTGTATTGTCTTGCCGCATATCGTGCGCTCCCATTCTGCCACAAACGAGTCGGTGTCGGCTGTATGGTCTTGGGTGAACGAGCTCAGCTGGTCGTAGAAGGCGCATACGTATGCGCTCTGTCCGCTGAGATGTTTCAGTCGGAATATTGCGTACAGTCGCTCGGCAAGGTCGTACAGCGGCATGGCCATGAGTTCGTCCATGTGTTCCGTGTATTCTTTGGGCAGCAGCGAGTTGTCGACGCCGTTCTGTGTTATGTCCTGTTCGGTTATGTCGCGGCTTTTTATGTGCAGTTGATATGTCTTTGTCAGACTTGCGCGTGTCAGCACGTCGTCACGGTGGGTCAGCAGATGCAGAGCCTGCACTATGGTGCATACGGCGAGCGACGCGTCGAGGCGGAAAGCCTCGTCAGACACAATTCTTATGCCGGGCAGTTGTTCGGTGATGTACTTCGCAATCAGCGGGATGTGCTTGTTGGTGCGCACCAGTATGGCTATGTCCCCCGCTTCCGCGCCATTGGCGAGAAGCTGCTTTATGGTATCGGCCACATCGTTTAGAACCGCCCGTTCATAGTCATCACCGGACAACAGCCGCACATTCACATAACCGCTGCCGCCGCGTTTCACGGGCACCTGCTGTGCCACGTCGGCATAGGCGCTGCGCAGCTGTCCGGCATGTTCGGTGGAGATTCCCTCGGCGTTGCATTCCGCCTCCACGGCACACTCGAAGAACGTGTTGTTGAAGTTGATGATGTTGCCCGCCGAACGGTAGTTCATCGTGAGTGATTTCACGTCGAGTGTCTTGTCGTTGCCGCCGAACTGGCCTTTTATGTTGTTTAGCAGCCGCCAGTCGCCCGAGCGCCAGCGGTAGATGCTTTGCTTCACGTCGCCCACAATCAGATTCGATGTGTCTTCATGGCTCATGCACTCCATGAGCAGTACCTTGAAGTTGCGCCACTGTACCGAACTTGTGTCCTGAAACTCGTCTATCATGACATGTTCCAGCCGCGTGCCTATTTTCTCGAAGATGAATGGCGAGTCGCTGTCGCCTATCAGCGAGTGGAGCAGTTGCTGTGTGTCGCTGAGCAGAAAGCGGTTGGCCTCTTCGTTCATCTCTCTCACCTTTGTCTCTATGCTTCCGAGCAGGCGCAGTTGATAGAGGTGGCGCAGGGTGAGCTCTGCCGACTTGTACCGCCGCCACTGCCGCGGGCGTTCCTCGAGGGCAGTGTGCAGCAGGTCGGTCAGCGGGCCGAGGGCAAGGGCGTGTATGGTATCGCGGTGCGGGCTCTTGGCTGAATACCATTTTGTGGCGTCAGCCTTGCAGTCGGTGACGCGTTTGCCCACTATGCTTTCGTCGAACGTTCCGTTCTTCATCTTGACAAACAGTCCGCCCACGCCCGAACTCTTGTATGCCAGGTCGTCAATGGTGAGCCCCTCCGACTTCAGCACCTCGAAAAACTCGTCGGCTATCTGTTCCATCCTCTCCCGTGACTCGTCCATCTCGCGGCGCAGGCCTTCGGCATATTTCTTCATGAAGGCCGTGTCGCCCGTCCTCTCGGCCATCTGCCTGCTTTCCTCTTTATAGAAGTCGCGGAATATTGTCTTGCCGAACGACTTTATCTGTCCTATCACATTCCAGCTCTTGTCATCGTCAATCTTGTCGTTGATGTATTCGATGATGAGTTTCAGAATCTCGTTTTTTGTGTCCAGTTCTTCTATCAGCTTGTCCACGGCATGCTCTTCCACCTGCGAGTCGTTCAGCTCGACACGCAGATTTGCCGTGAGGTCAAGCTCTCGGGCGAGGTTGCGCAGCACGGTCTGGAAGAACGAGTCGATGGTCTCTATGCGGAAATAGCCGTAGTTGTGGATGAGCAGCCGCAGGGCCGTGCCGGCGCGTTGGCTCACTGCCTCCGGCTCCATGCCGAGGTCGCCGCATATTCTGTCGGCATAGTTTTGCGAGTCGGGAAGCTGTTTCCAGATGCCATACAGCTGGCTCAGTATGCGCATCTTCATCTCTTCGGTGGCCTTGTTGGTGAAGGTCACGGCCAGAATGGTGCGGTAGCTTTGCGGGTTGCGCACGAGCAGCTTGATGTATTCCACGGCCAGGGTGAATGTCTTTCCGCTGCCTGCGCTTGCCTTATATACGGTTAGGGGGGTGTTCATATTGTGTCTCAGATGGTTTTATTGTTATGCAATGTTCTGCAAAGATAGTGCAAAGTGCGCAAAATCCTCGTTTTTGTATTGAAAATGTTTGCCAGTTAATCAAACAATGCTTATCTTTGCGGATATTATATAATGTAACTCAAAAAACGATGGGACGTTTTATTAATCCTTTTTCAGATGTTGGCTTCAAGCGCATATTCGGACAGGAAATGTCGAAGCCGTTGCTGATAGACTTTCTCAACAATCTGCTTGAAGGGGAGCGGCATGTTGTTGATGTCCGCTTTTTGGATAAGGAGCAATTGCCCGGAAACAGTGAAGACCGGTCTCTTATATACGATATCTATTGCGAGACGGACACGGGTGAGAAAATAATTGTCGAGATGCAGAATCGGTCGCAGGCCTACTTCAAGCAGCGTACCGTATTTTATGCAGCACGGTCAATAATAGAGCAGGGTGAACGTGGGTCAGACTGGCGGTATGACATAAAAGCGGTGTATTGCATCTCGTTTCTTAATTTCTGCCAAAGCGAGATTTCTGACCGGTTCCGTACCGATGTGGCTCTGATGGATATGCAAAGTCATAAGCAGTTTTCTGATAGGATGCGTCTCATTTATCTGCAGTTGCCACTGTTCACAAAAGAAGTGGACGAATGTGAGAATGATTTTGAACGATGGATTTATGTATTGAAGAATATGGAGACACTTAACAGACTTCCCCTTACATTCAAGAGCGCTGTATTCAAGCGTCTTGCCGAGATAACCGACCTTGCCTCGTTGAGCAGGGAGGAGCGTATGAAGTATGATGACAGCTTACGCCGTTTTCGTGACACTATATGCGTGATGGAATATGCCATAAGCAATGGGCAGAAGGAAGGCCATGCCAAAGGTCTCGCTGAGGGTCTCGCTGAGGGTCGTGCTGAGGGTCGTGCCAAAGGTCTTGCTGAGGGTCTTGCTGAGGGTCGTGCTGAGGGTCATGCCAAAGGTCTTGCCGAGGGGCGTGCGGAAGAACAGCTTCGTATAGCCCGCAAGTGCAAAGAGATGGGTACTCCGGTGGAGGCAATAGCCGAGATGACCGGTTTGTCGGTGGATGAGATAACAGCTCTTTAGCATGTCCTTTGGATGATGAATGTATGAAAATGTTCAATTTTAAAGCGTGAGCCATACAATAAAGATGTCGGTGTACCGTTATATAACCGTGCACAGGCATAGTTATTTTGCGATATTGATATTGGCGCTTTTTGTCGCGTTGCCGGCAAGGGCGCAGTATGATGTCTCCTTTTCCCATTATTGGGCAATGGAGCCGTCATTTAATCCTGCGGCTGTAGGCAAGGAAGCCAAGATAAATGCTGTGGGAGCTTATGCCATGACGCTGACGGGATTTGAGAACAATCCGCGCACGATGTATGCCGCCGGCGACATGCCCTTCTATTTTCTTAAATCTTATCACGGCGTGGGAGCACGTTTTATGAACGACGAGATAGGATTGTTTTCACACAAGACTTTTGCTTTGCAGTATGCCTACCGTAACAAACTGCTGGGAGGCATGATTGCCGTGGGTGCCAATTTCGGGCTGCTCAGCGAGTCGTTTGACGGTTCTAAGGTGGATACAGAGACGCCCAACGACCCTGCTTTCCCGTCATCGGAGGTGAGCGGAACGGGATTCGACCTCGGAGTGGGAATCTATTATACCCACCGCAGCTGGTACGCCGGTCTGTCTGTCCTGCACGCCACGGCACCGACGGTGAGGCTGGGCGATTCTCAGGAATTTAAGATAGACCGAACGTATTATTTGACAGGAGGATACAATATTAAGTTGAGAAATCCGTTGTTATCTATACATCCGTCTGTATTGGCGCGTACCGATGGCACCGCCTATCGGGTGGATGTGACAGGCCGGATGAAGTATACACACGACAAAAAAGTGATGTACGGCGGAGTGTCATACAGTCCGACAAACTCGGTGACTGTGCTCGTTGGAGGCAATTTCCATGGCGTAATGCTCGGCTACAGTTATGAGATATACACGTCGGCCATCAGCATCGGCAACGGCAGCCACGAAATATTCATAGGCTACCAGACCGATATTGACCTGCAGAAGAAAGGAAAGAACAAACATAAAAGTGTAAGGTTGCTATAACCCCGACAATTACATAATTAAAGAATGAATATGAGAAGATGTATAATATCCCTTTGTTTCATAGGATTGCTTGTGCTTACGGGTTGTCTTGGCGGAGCCACGTCCACGGCTTCCGGCGGTGAGGTGACGGGAGCGGGCGGACGTCCGTTTACCGAGCCCACGCCTTACGGCATGACGCTGATAAAGCGCGGGCATCTGAAGATGGGTATTGAGAAGGAAGACAGTCTTTGGGGCAGGCAGACACCGGTGAAGGATATTTCGGTGGAAGGATTTTGGATGGACGAGACGGAGATAACCAACTCTCAGTATCGTCAGTTTGTCAACTATGTGCGCGATTCTATCATCCGTGAGCGTTTGGCCGACCCGGCTTATGGCGGTGACGAAACGTACAAGATAGAGGAGGACAAGAACGGTGACCCCGTAAAGCCGCATCTGAACTGGAGGAAGGCACTGCCCCGCAAGCCTAACGAAGACGAACTGCGCGCCATAGAGAGCGTGTACACGACGAACCCCGTGACAGGCGAGAAGATGCTTGACGCCGCGCAGATGAATTTCCGTTACGAGGTGTACGACTACACTACAGCCGCATTGCGCAAATACCGCATCAATCCGCAAGACCGCAACCTGAACACCGATGTTACCGTGAATCCGGATCAGGAGGTATGGATATCCAAAGACACGGCTTACATTGACGAGGAGGGACGTATCATCAGTCAGACCATTGAACGGCCGTTGAGCGGACCGTGGGATTTTCTCAACACCTACATCGTCAACATCTATCCCGACACGACATGTTGGGTGAACGACTTCCCCAATGCCGACAACGAGACATACATGCGCCTCTACTTCTGCAATCCCGCTTACAACGACTATCCCGTGGTGGGTGTCACGTGGGAGCAGGCCAATGCCTTCTGTGCCTGGCGTACGGAATATCTGCTGAAGGGACTCGGGGCTGCCGCACGCTATGTGCAGCGTTACCGCCTGCCCACCGAAGCGGAATGGGAGTATGCCGCCCGAGGCAAAGACCAGAACGAGTTCCCGTGGGAGCAGGCCAAGGTGTCCAGTGAGGACGGATGTTTCTTTGCTAACTTCAAGCCCGACCGCGGCAACTACACCAAAGACGGCAACCTGATAACGAGTAAGGTGGGCATTTACTCGGCCAACAGCAACGGACTTTACGACATGGCGGGTAATGTGGCAGAGTGGACGAGCACGGTGTATACCGAAGCCGGTGTCGAGGCAATGAACGACCTCAACCCCCAGTTGCGATATAATGCCGCCAAGGAAGATCCCTACCGGTTGAAGCGCAAGAGCGTGAGAGGCGGCTCGTGGAAAGACCCCGAGTCGTACATACGCTCGGCATGGCGCTCGGCAGAATATCAGAATCAGCCGCGCTCGTATGTGGGTTTCCGTTGCGTGCGCAGTCTGGCCAATACAACAAGTGACAAGTCTAAGAAAGTTAAAACCAAGAAAAGATGACAGTATACAGCAAGTTCAATATCATATACAAGTTGCAGAAGTGGCTCGACAGTGTGCCGGGCCAGACGTTTCTCAACTATGCCTACAGCTGGGGCGCATCTATCGTAATCCTCGGAACGCTCTTCAAGCTGACCCATTTGCCGGGAGCCAACGTCATGCTTTACCTCGGTATGGGTACCGAGGTCATCGTGTTCTTTATATCGGCCTTCGACCGTCCGTTCGACAAGACGGCGATAGACAAGGAACTACCTACGCACGTTACCGATGAAGATTCGGAAGAGGACGGCACCGAGGCAGAAGGTGAGGCTCCGGCCACAGTCGTTGTCGGTGGCAGCGGCGTACAGGGCGGTACCATCGTCATTGGCGGTGGTGGAACTGCCGGTGGTGGAGCTGTTGGCGGCTATGCAGGTGGAGAACCTGGCGCAGCCGGTGATGGCGGCACTGTTGTAGTGGGTGGCAGTGGAGTGCCTTCATGGGTGCAGGGCCAGCAGCAGGTATCTCCGGAGATGGAGGAGGCTACGAACAATTATGTCGAGGAGCTCAACAAACTGACCGAGATGCTTTCACGCGTGTCGGAGCAGAGCCAGCGTCTCACGCGCGATTCGGAGGAGATGGAGAATCTCAACCGCACGCTTACGGGCATCTGCAAGGTGTACGAGATGCAGCTTAAGGGAGCAAGTGCGCAGATTGGCACCATCGACCAGATAAACGAACAGTCGCGCCGTATGGCCGAACAGATAGCAGAGCTCAACAAAATTTATGCCCGCATGATTGAAGCCATGACGGTGAACATGAACGCGAACAGAGTTTAGCTAACCCCAAAGAAATATGGCAATAAAGAAGAAACCGGTATCTCCACGCCAGAAGATGATCAACCTGATGTATGTCGTCCTCATGGCAATGCTTGCGTTGAATGTTTCGACGGAGGTGCTCAACGGCTTTTCCATAGTGGAAGAGAGTCTTAACCGCACCACGGCAAACTCGGCAAAGGAGAATCAGGTGATATATGATGACTTTGAGGCGCAGATGAAGTCGAATCCGGCCAAAGTAAAGGCATGGTTTGACAAGGCGCAGGAGGTGAAGCGCATGAGCGATTCGCTTTACAACTTTGCCGGCGAGCTCAAACTTGCCATTGTGCGTGAGGCCGACGGCAAAGACGGTGACGTGAACAACATCACGAGCAAGGAAGACCTTGAAGCGGCCACGCAGGTGATGCTGGCGCCGGGCTCTGGCAGGGGCGGTGAACTCTACAGGGCCATCAACTCTTTCCGCGACCGTATTCTCACGATGGTGAGCGACTCCACGCAGCGTGCCATCATCGGCAGCAATCTTGCCACGCAGATACCCTCAAACGCCATGTCGATGGGAAAGAACTGGCAGGAATATATGTTCGAGGGCATGCCGGTGGCGGCGGCCGTCACGCTGCTTTCAAAGTTGCAGAGCGACATACGTTATGCCGAGGGTGAGGTGTTGCATACGCTGGTGGCCAACATCGACGTGAAGGATATACGTGTGAACTCACTCAATGCCTTTGTCATTCCCAACTCGCAGACCATAGTGCGTGGCGACAAGTTCTCGGCGCACATAGTCATGGCGGCGGTGGACACCACTCAGGTGCCTGAAATATATATAGGTGAGCGGCGGATGAACCTTAAAGACGGACTTTACGAGACCGTATGCGGGGCAACGGGCGACTTCACCCTCAGCGGTCACATCGAGACGGTGAACGGCAGCGGCGAGCGGATAAGGCGCGATTTCAGCCAGAAGTATACGGTTGTCGACCCGAGCGCCACTGTCTCGGCCGACTTGATGAACGTGCTGTATGCCGGTTACAGCAATCCACTGAGCATCAGTGTTCCGGGCGTTCCACTTACCAAGATACAGGCCACGATGAGTGGAGGCGTACTGCAGCCCGTAGGCCCAGGCCGGTATATTGCCCGTCCGTCGGCAGTGGGCAAGGATGTCACCATCACCGTAACGTCCACCAACACCGGGCGTGCGCAGCAGATGGGGCAGTTCACCTTCCGTGTGCGCAAGTTGCCCGACCCGAAACCATACATTGTAATCAACGATGCCGACGGCAACCCCACACGATATAAGGGTGGCAATCTGAAGAAGGCCGAGTTGTTGTCTGTGGGCAGTCTCGGTGCAGCCATTGATGACGGCATACTCGATATCGGTTTCAAGGTGACTGGGTTTGAGACGGTGTTTTTCGACAACATGGGTAACTCGGTGCTGATGGTGAGCGATGGCAACAGCTTTTCCGCACGCCAGAAAGAGACATTCCGAAAGCTCGCACGTAACCGCCGTTTCTATGTCTCAAGCATCACGGCGGTGGGTCCCGATGGCATACAGCGCAAGCTCACCGATGTGATGGAGGTGATAGTGAAGTAAAGTTTTAGGCACATACCATATACATACATATTATATATGAGAAGATTTTTGTTTATACTGATGATATCTTTTATGGCTGTCTCCGTTGTGGCGCAGCCAAAGGCCCGGCGCAATGCCACGGCACAGAAAGACAACCGGAAGCCGGCTTCGCAGATGACGCGTCGTGCGCAGCTTATGTTCCCCACGGCCATCGATATGCCCGAAGATGTTGTCTGGCGCAGGGATATCTATCGTGAAGTGAATCTGAAGGATGACGCCAACGCCGGACTCTACTATCCCGTGGAGCCGGTCGACAAACAGCTCAATCTGTTCACATACATCTTCAAGTTGGCATTGGGAGGCTATATCCCCGTTTATGAATATCGTCTCGACGGCAACGACCTGTTCACCGATTCTGCCAAAGTAAAGATGCGGACGGTGCTTGACAACTACAGCATTCTGTACGAAGAGCGCGGCGGCCGTCTGAGGGTGGACAACAGTGACATCCCTTCGGCCGAGGTGCAGATGTTCTATCTGAAGGAGAGTGCCTATTACGACCAGGCAAATTCTTCGTTCCGGCGCAAGGTTCTGTCGCTCTGCCCCGTTATGGTGCGCGACGATGAGTTTGGCGGTGAGGTGTCCAAATATCCGCTCTTTTGGGTAAAGTACAGCGACCTTGAGCCTTATCTTGGCCGTCAGACGGTGATGACGAGCAATCTCAACAATGCCGCCACCATGTCCATGGACGATTTCTTCACGCTCAACCGCTACAAGGGCAAGATATACAAGACCACCAATATGCTCGGTCAGGCACTGGCACAATACTGTACCACCGATTCGGCCATGACCAAGGAGCAGAAGCGTATAGAGCAGGAGTTGCTGCAGTTTGAGAAAGGTCTTTTCGGAACGGAGGAAGTGAAGAAAGACTCCCTTGACAGTATAGCCTCTCTCGATCCCAAGGCGGCTAAGGCAGCGGCAAAAGCCGCCAAGAAACGTACACGCCGCGCCGGAGGTACAACCAAGGCCACGAAGGCACCCAAGTCGCGTGTGTCGTCAGGAGGCTCTTCTCCCCGTGTGTCTGTACGGCGTGAGCGCCATTAAATGCCGGATATTTCATTTTTTATCAATACAAACAGTAACGCTTATGAAAAGAGTTTTTACCGCTTTAATGTTTGCCGTGGCACTGATTGCGGCAATTCCCTCACAGGCTCAGGTGAAGTTTGGTCTCAAGGGAGGTCTTAATGTAACAAGTATGAGTCTGAGTTCGGATGTCATAGACAAGTCTAACCAGACAGGTTTCTTTGTCGGTCCTACAATCAAGGTTACCCTGCCTATCGTTGGTCTCGGTATCGACGCATCTGCACTCTACGACCAGCGCGATGCCAAGTTGAAGGATGACGACGCTTCAGAGAAGGTGTCTCTGCGCAGCATCAATGTGCCCATCAACCTACGTTATGGTATAGGTCTCGGCAGTATGGCAAGCATATATCTTGCCGCCGGTCCGCAGTTCGGTTTCAACGTGGGTGACAAGAATGTGTTTGGCTATGCCGATGAAGACGGTGAGACAGGAGGCTTCTCTTTGAAGAAGTCCAATTTCAGCATCAACGTTGGTTTCGGCCTTTCGCTGATGAGCAAGTTCGAAATCGGCGCCACATACAACATCGCATGTGGCAAGACCGGCGAGTTCAATGCCATTGACGAACTTGGGAATCAGATTTTCTCTAAAGGCAGCCGCATGAATGCATGGCAGGTGTCTGCCGCCTATTATTTCTAAGAATAGGAGAGAGACAAGACCCCAGGTCATCATATTGCAGGGACATATTCTTGTATTTGTCTGTCAAACCGTTGTTGAGAACAGTTTGTAGGTGGACAAATACAAGAATATCCCGTTTTTTATGTATCTTTGCACATTCAATTAAAGAAAAAATAAAAACGGAGAGATTATGTCATACCTTTTTTCATCAGAGTCTGTGTCTGAGGGTCATCCCGACAAGGTGGCCGACCAGATAAGCGACGCCATACTCGACCAGTTTCTTGCTTACGATGACAAGGCCCGCGTTGCCTGCGAGACGTTCGTCACCACAGGACAGGTCGTAATCATGGGTGAAGTGCGCAGCGACGTTTATATCGACCTGCAGACCATAGCCCGCAACACAATCAAGCGAATAGGATATACCAAGGCCGAATATCAGTTTGACGGCAATTCGTGTGGCATCCTCAGTGCCATCCACGAGCAGAGCGGCGACATCAACCGCGGAGTCGACCGTGCGGAAGAGGAGGAGCAGGGTGCCGGCGACCAGGGTATGATGTTCGGCTATGCCACCAACGAGACAGAGAGTTACATGCCCGTTTCGCTCGATTTGGCACATCTCATCATGAGCACTTTGGCTGACATCCGCAAAGAGGGGAAGGTGATGACCTACCTGCGTCCCGACTCAAAGAGTCAGGTGACGGTGCAGTACAGCGACGCCGGCATACCGGAGCGCATAGATACGATTGTGGTTTCCACGCAGCATGACGAGTTTGACGAAGACGGCGTTATGCTTGCCAGGATAAAGGATGACGTGCTCAATATACTCATGCCGCGCGTTATGGAGCAGATACATTCCGAGAAGGTGCTTGCCCTGTTTGGCGATGACATCAAGTATTATGTCAACCCCACTGGCAAGTTCGTCATCGGAGGCCCCCACGGCGACACCGGACTTACCGGCCGAAAGATTATTGTCGATACATACGGTGGCAAGGGTGCCCACGGCGGCGGCGCATTCAGCGGCAAGGACTCCAGCAAGGTGGACCGCTCGGCAGCCTATGCGGCACGCCACATAGCCAAGAACATGGTTGCGGCAGGCGTTGCCGACGAAATGCTCGTGCAGATAAGCTACGCCATCGGCATAGCACGCCCAATGAACATCTATGTCAACACCTACGGCCGCAGCCGCGTCAACATGTCGGACAGCGAGATTGCCAAGCGCATCGAAAAGCTTTTCGACCTGCGTCCGAAAGCCATCGAACGCTCACTCAAGTTGCGTCAGCCGATGTACAGCGAGACAGCGGCCTACGGGCACATGGGCCGTCGCCCTGAGGTGGTGAAGAAGACGTTCACGGGCCACTATCACGAGACGAAGACGATGGAGATAGAGCTGTTCACGTGGGAGAAGCTCGACCGTGTTGATGACATAAAGCGTGAGTTCGGCCTGTAGAAAGATGTTTCAGCAGGATACCATCGCATACGGACAAGTGACGGCTGCGGAGCATGATATGGTGCCCCACAGCCGCCATCTCACACCAGCACAAGTGTTGGACCGCTTGCCTGAAGGTGCCACTCCGGCCCAGCAGGATTCGGCCATACAGGCCGCCTTCACCCCGGGCGAGATACACTACAGCGGCAGGCCCGACACACTCCATCTGCCCGGCCACGATGTCGGTCGGAGTGTCTTCGACGTGTCTTTGCCGGTTTACTACGAGGAGAGCTATTTCTCCGGCGACAGCCTCCTGCATCCCGAGATACAGGGCGGCCGCCACGGTGTGGCGGGCGATCCCGTGCCTTACACCATGCGCGATGACGACATCATCACGGGCTTGCTTCTCGTGTGCTTCATCCTCGTGGTGGTTGCACTGTCCAATTCGCGCCGTTTCATCGTCCGCCAGCTTAAAGACTTTCTCTATGTGCCCCATTCCGGGGTGTCGGCCATCACCGAGACCACCTCTGAGGTT
This sequence comes from uncultured Prevotella sp., assembly GCF_900549175.1. GTDB lineage: Bacteria > Bacteroidota > Bacteroidia > Bacteroidales > Bacteroidaceae > Prevotella. The sequence continues at coordinate 17,969 of NZ_URNN01000006.1, forward strand.
CGCTTCCAGTTCTTCCTTGTCTTGCAGACGTGTCTTCAGTTCTCCATCTTCCAGTATTTCTATACCCAAAACTATATAGGCAGCACGTTTGTACTCGACTCCCAATATCATCTCATCGCCATTTATTTCTCCATGTTTGCAGGCTATTTCATTCTGAAAGGTCTGCTCTACCTGATTGTCGATTCGGTGCTTCTTGATGGCAAAAAGAATTTACAGTGGATGAAGGCATTGCTCTTCATAACCTCTACCGAAGGGGTGCTTTTGCTGCCTGTGGTGTTGCTGCAGGTTTACTTTGACCTGGAGATACAAAATGTGGTTATTTACTTCATTAGTGTATTGATTTTAGTTAAAATCCTCACCTTTTATAAGTGTTACTTTATCTTTTTCAGAAAGGCGGACGCCATTCTGCAAATAATTTTGTACTTTTGTGCCCTCGAAGTAGTACCCATCGCTGCTCTGTGGGGCGCGTTGGTGATTACAGGTAACCATTTGAAAATAAATATTTAGGACACCGATGATTAAAAAGATTTTGGTTTCGCAGCCTAAACCGATGAGCGAGAAATCCCCCTACTTTGATATAGCAGAGAGATTTGGAGTGGATTTAGTGTTCCGTCCTTTCATAAAGGTGGAGGGCTTGACTCCGAAAGAGTTCCGCCAGCAGAAAATAAACATTCTGGACTATTCCGCGATAGTTTTCACTTCACGTCATGCCATAGACAATTTCTTCACTTTGGCAAAAGACCTGCGGGTAACCATCCCCGAGGACATGAAGTATTTCTGCATTACGGAGACCATAGCACTTTATATCCAGAAGTATGTACAGTATCGCAAACGTAAGGTGTTCTTTGGTGCGACGGGTAAGATAGATGACCTCATACCGACGATGGTCAAGCACAAGACCGAGAAGTACCTTGTGCCCATGAGCGATGTCCACAACGACAGCATGACCAATCTTCTTGATGCCAAGAAGCTCAACCACACCGAGTGCGTCATGTACCGTACTGTGAGCAACGATTTCACTCCCGAGGAGATTGCGGCTTTCGATTACGACATGCTGGTGTTCTTCAGTCCTGCCGGTATCGAGTCGCTCATAAAGAATTTCCCCGATTTCGACCAGAAAAAGATATCCATTGCCACTTTCGGGCCGGCCACGGCAAAGGCCGTGAAAGATGCCGGACTGCGGCTCGACCTTGAAGCTCCGTCAGAGAAGTACCCCTCGATGACAAGCGCCCTCATGCATTACCTCAACGAGAAACAGGGCTGATAAAACCTGAAGCGGGTAAATGGGGTAGGCTTATAACGTCACTCGACACACATCATGAACATGCCGGCAGATTTTACAGCAAGATTCAGCAAGAGAGAGCGTATCGTCAGCCGTCGGCTGATAGAGAAACTCTTTGGCGGAGGAAGCCGCTCCATGGCTGCCTATCCCGTCAGGATGGTCTATATGCCCATGGTCCGGGATTCCGCCGATGAGGCCGTGCAAGTGCTCATCACCGTGTCGAAGCGCCATTTCAAGCATGCCGTCAGGCGTAATCGTGTCAAGCGGCAGTTACGTGAGGCGTACAGGGCAAACAAGCATCATCTTTGCAATGCCTTGTCCGGCTCCGGCAGCGCGTTGGCCTTGGCGTTTATATGGCAGTCAGACCGTATGTATGGCAGTAAGGAAGTGGCGGCTGCCATGGAGTCTTTGCTCAAGCGGCTGTCCGAGCGGCTTGAGCGGAAATTTCAGAAGAAGGAGAAGACTGTGGATGAGGTAGGTGAAGCGGGTGTGGTAGGTTCATTAGAGGAGATGCCCGAATCATGAAAAGGCTTGCCGGTCAGGTAGTGATGTGGTTGCGCCGTGCGGCGGTGTGGCTCCTGTGCCTTCCCATATTGTTTTATCAGAGATGTATCTCGCCGCTTACTCCGCCTGCCTGCCGCTTTACTCCCACATGCTCCGAGTATGCCCGTCAGGCCATTGTGAAGTACGGCCCGCTGAAAGGGCTCTGGCTCGCGGTGAAGCGTATTTTGCGTTGCCATCCATGGGGCGGCAGTGGCTACGACCCGGTGCCGTGACAGAATAATTCGAGTTCAGGGTTCAGAGTGATGAGGATACGAGGTATGATTACCTTATGTTGCAGTCCTGCTCCGGATGTTGCCAATAGTAAATAAACAAAAATCAATAAAAATACGATGACAAAAAACTTTGTTGAAGAACTGAAATGGCGCGGTATGCTTGCCCAGATAATGCCCGGTACGGAAGAACTCCTGCTGCGTGAGATGGTGACGGCATACCTCGGTACCGACCCCACGGCCGACTCTCTCCATATCGGTCACCTGTGTGGCATCATGATGTTGCGTCACCTGCAGCGTTGCGGCCACAAGCCCATCATCCTCGTCGGCGGAGCCACCGGTATGATAGGTGACCCGTCGGGAAAGAGTCAGGAGCGCAATTTGCTTGATGACAAGACGCTCTACCACAATCAGGAGTGCATCAAGCGGCAGGTGGCCAAATTCCTCGATTTCGACAGCAGCGAGCCTAACGCCGCCGAGATGGTCAACAACTACGATTGGATGAAGGATTTCACCTTCCTCGATTTTGCCCGTGTTGTCGGCAAGCACATCACCGTCAACTATATGATGGCCAAGGAGAGTGTGCAGCAGCGTCTCAACGGCACCGCCCGCGACGGTTTGTCATTCACCGAGTTCACCTACCAGCTTCTTCAGGGTTACGACTTCCTCTATCTCTATGAGCACAAGGGCTGCAAGCTCCAGCTTGGCGGCAACGACCAGTGGGGCAACATGACCACCGGTACAGAGCTCATCCGCCGCACTCTCGGCAGCGAGGTGGAGACCTATGCGCTCACCTGTCCGCTCATCACCAAGGCCGACGGCAAGAAGTTCGGCAAGACAGAGAGCGGCAACATCTGGCTCGATCCCAAGCGCACCACGCCGTACAAGTTCTACCAGTTCTGGCTCAACGTCAGCGACGACGATGCCGAACGTTACATAAAGATATTCACCAGCCTCGACCGCGAGACCATCGACTCCCTCGTCATGGAGCACAAACAGGATCCCGGCCGCCGCACCCTCCAGAAGCGTCTGGCTGAGGAGGTGACGGTGATGGTTCATTCCCGCGAGGCTCTCGACATGGCCATCGAGGCAAGCAACATCCTTTTCGGCAAGTCCACCAAGGACAGCCTGCGCAAGCTCGACGAGCAGACTTTCCTCGACATCTTTGAGGGTGTGCCCTGCTTTGAGATTTCTGCCGACAGACTTGGTCAGCCGGCCGTAGAACTGTTCACTCAGGATGCTGCCGTCTTTGCCAGCAAGGGTGAGATGCGCAAGCTCGTGCAGGGTGGTGGCGTGTCGCTCAACAAGGAGAAGCTTTCTGTGTTCGACCGTCCCATAGTGGCTGATGACCTTATTGACGGCAAGTACCTGCTTGTTCAGCGCGGCAAGAAGAATTATTATCTCATAACGGTAAAATAACGCTCTGCCCGGACTGCCATATTGGGCGGCAGATAAAAAAACATGCGTAAAATTTGGTGGTGGAGTGAAAAACCATTACCTTTGCAGTCAGAATTGTGGTATTGGACCATGGTGTAATGGTAACACTACAGGTTTTGGTTCTGTCATTATGGGTTCGAGTCCCGTTGGTCCAACACCGTAAGAAAGCGGATGGCGCGTAGGCGTTGTCCGCTTTCTTGCGTTTAAGGCACAGAGTTTTATTTAAACGCAAAGATGCGGAGGCGCAAAGATTTTAATTATTCTCTGTGTCTCTGCGTCTCTGCAATCCGAAAAAATCCCAAAGGAAATCTTTGCGCCTTGGTGTCTTTGCGTTTAAAATGCGTTAAAGATAAATCTCCGCGTCTTTGCTTTTTTTAATATCAAAAAAGACATGCTTTTTATCAAAATATCGTGGGAAAGTGCCGCGTTTTAAAAGATAATGTGTAATTTTGCCCGCACAATCTTTTTAAAAACCTACAACTAACTAATTAATTGATGAAATCTTTTATATCTAAGTGGGCCATTGCTGCTGTGCTGTCGCTGTCTTTGTCATTGTCGGCAGGGGCAGCCCAGACCAAGCAGACGGTAAGTCAGGTGACCTCCGAAGTCACACTTACCGGAGAGGTAGACTACATCGTCACCTCGTCCACACCGTTCGGGGCGTCGGGAGTGATAGACATCGCCGACACAGAACATTCCGTACTAATTCTTTCCAATGTCGTTCCTTCGAGGGCGGCAACCATGCTGTCACACGTGCGTATCGGCGGACGTGCCGCAGTAAACAATTCCAACTGCATGGTGCGCATCTATGCCGGCGGCTCCATCATCCTGCCATACAGCAGCGACATCAAGCCGCTCACCGTCTACACTGGTACAGACTGTACCGGCGAGACTGCGCAGTATGGCGTTGGCAACCGTGTGTCGCTGCGCGGCAACGCCATGAACAACAATATCCGCAGCTTCACCCTCAAGCGCGGTTATATGGTGTGCTTCATGACCCGTGCCGACGGTACGGGCTACAGCCGCGTGTTCATTGCCGACTCCGAAGACAAGACCGTCAATCTACCTGCCATCCTCAGCGGCACCATCTCCGCCCTGCGCGTGCAGCAGTGGAACGACTCCGGCAAGAAAGGATATGCCGGCAACGCCACCGATGCCAATACGGCCCTGAAGACAACATGGTGCTACAACTGGGATGCCGGCATCAACGTATGGGCCGACCGCGAATATGTCACACAGCATCATCACGAAGGATGGCCCGGCATCTCCGATGTGGGCAACAACGGCACGTCGGCCAACATTCTCGGCAACAACGAGCCTGACAACACCGGCGATGACCGCGAGCAGGTGAACACCGTCGAGGAAGTGCTTGCCACATGGCCGCAGATGATGGCCACAGGCCGGCGTCTCGGCTCGCCTGCCATGTCGAGTGATCTCAACTGGCTCTACCGTTTCATCGATTCCATCGATGCCCGCGGCTGGCGCTGCGATTTCGTTGTGATGCACTGCTACTGGTACAGCGACTGGAGCAGCTGGCTCAACACCCTGCGCACGGTGCACAACCGTACCAAACGCCCCATCTGGATTACCGAGATGAACTACGGTGCCAACTGGACCGGATGGCCCGCCGGCGACGACCGCTCCGGTTCCGATGCCAACTTCGCCATCGAGAAACAGCATTTCGCCCCTGTTGTCGACGGTCTCGAAGAAACCGACTGGCTGGAGCGCTATGCCGTATACAACTGGGTGCAGGACTGCCGCTCGGTATACCTCAACGGCAAGCTCACACCCATGGGCGAGTATTATGCCGCCAGGGAAACGGGCATTGCCTACAATCCGGCTTACGAGGTTGTGCCCACCATGCCCAAGTGCTACGACCCAGACAATCTCGTGGCCGTATACAACAAGGATGATGCCACCACCACACTCACCTGGCACGATTACAACGGCGAGTACAACCGCAGCATGCTCATCGAGCGCCGTGTGTCGTCAAGCCTGTGGGAGACCGTGGCTGAGATAACGCCCAAGGAAGAGGAAGCCGACTATGAGTACACCGACACCACCTCCCCCTATGGCACGGTATACCGCATACACATTGCCGATGCCTCCGGTCGCGGACGCTATACCGGCGAGGCCGCCTCGGCCATCACCGATGTGGAGCCGGGCGATGCCCTCACTGCCGACGGGCAGACATTCTACGTTGGTGGCAATATCTTTGTCAATGGCGATTTCGACCTCGGCCTGTCACATTGGACCGATGCCTCCGGCAACGCCCTTTCTGCTCCGTGGTTTGAGGCAGTGCCCCGTGGCGGCATGGGCGGCGGCAGCTACCTTCAGGCATGGGGCAACGGCGACAACACCGCCCCGCAGTCGTTGCGTAGCGTTGTCGATGTCAAGCCCGAGACCTATTATTATTGCTCCTTGGCCGGCCGTGGCGTGAGTGGCACTGTACGTCTTTCACTGTCCACCAACGGCACCCGCGAGACCCAGCGCCTTGTGGCCTTGTCCAACACGTCCGACTGGGCCGTGCAGTCATCCATCACCAACAGTATGGTGTACCAATACTGTATTGTAAACATGCGCGACCTTGCCGCCACCGCACAGATTGACCGTATCATGCTCTGCGAGCTGTTCACCACACGCGAGGCGGCCCTGGCCGATGCCGCGGAGAAAGCCCGTGCGCGCGCCGAGGCTTTCAAAGCTTTCAACACCCGCCATGCCGGCATGAACGCATGGCTCGATGCCCGCATGGCCGAGCCTGGATGCAGCGCTGCCGACATCGAGGCTGCCATTGCCACCGTGCAGACGGCCGGTGTGGCCGTCGATTCGCTCCGTCTGCTCCATGCACAGTCGCAGCCGCTCTTCTCCGACGGTCTGATGACCGACGATGCGGGAGGCGGCCTCACGTGGGCCGAGCGTATTGACGCTCTCGACAGCGAGCCCGACCTCGCCGCTTCTGTTCTCGCCGGTTTCCTTGCCGCACGCGACGAGGCATGTCCCGTCACCGTGCTCGACGATGCCGTCAAGTCTCCGTCGTTCTCCGGCAGCACCACAGGGTGGAACCTTTCTGCCGGCACATATCGTGGCGGCCGACAAAATACGGCCACTGTTGCGGGCCGCACCTGCTGGAGTGCTCTTTGGACCAATGTCAGTGCCGCAGAAGGCTCGGGCACCACTCTCGCCGTCAACCAGTCGCTTGGCGGACTTTCACATGGATATTATCAGTTGGAGTGCAAGGCTTCCACACAGCACTACTGCATTTCCGACCAGCATGCCTTCCTTACCGTCGACACTGTTACCGCCGTATCGCCGGTGATGTCTCTTGCCCTGCAGGACATTCCGTCGGTTGATGACCGAGGCAAGTGGGAGACACTCGTCACCCCGCCCGTTTATGTTGCCGACGGCGCCGACGTTACCATCGGTTTCGAGAGTTCGAAGGCTGGCGCCACCGACAATATGTGGATGGCTTATGCCAACACCACCAATAGCGGTGACAACCGTGAGGGATGGTGGTGTGCCACCGATTTCAGCCTGCGTTTCACTCCTTTCTACAAGCGCACGCTTGCCGATGGCGAGCAGTGGGGCACCATCTGTCTGCCGTATGCCTTCACCACCGATGCCGAGACATCACTCTACCAGATTGCGGGTGTCACTGCCGACCTCAAGTCGGTATGTCTCGAGCCTGTCAGTGAGACTGTGGCGGGCATGCCTTATGTCTTCCGCACCACGCTCACTGACCTGCGCTTCCGCGAGACCGGCACTCCTGTCAAGTCGGCCATTACCACCGGACAGAACTTCCGTGGCAACTTCATGGCCGTGGCCAAGGCTCCGGTCAACAGTTATGTGTTGCGTGACAATGCGTGGTACCGTATCAACACGTCCGAAGATCGTGTGCCGCTGACCAATTTCGGCGGAATGTTGCGCAATGCCTCCAAGCTCACCGTCATCGCCGACTGGCGGGGTGAAACCATGCCTGTTTACGATCTTGACCGCGACATCAGCCTCGATGCCGTCAATGCCGTCAGTGACGGCAGCTCGTCCGACGTTCCGTCGCGTCTCTACGATGTCTCCGGTCGCCGCGTTGCCGGCAGCTCGCCTGCGGGTGTTGTCATCCGCGTTGATGGCACCAAGGTGACCAAAGTGGTTAAATGACATAAAGACCCCTGCAATCCTCTGATTGGGTTTTTGGGGTTCTTATACAATAAGAGCGCGATTCTCGGGTTTTGACACGAGGGTCGCGCTTTTCTTCTTTTAGACATAACGACATATTTCGTTTTTGACATAAAGACATATTTCGTTTTGACATAAAGACATATTGTTTTTTTGTCCAAAAACGAGAGATGCCAGTCGTGAACAATCTTTACTTTAACGTATGTTAAAGCACACCTGAACCCCGATTTCCGCACTACGACGCGAAATACGCGATTTTTCGCAAAAATGGGGAGTGTTGACTGTCAGTGAGTTACAGAGATGTTAATTTGTCAATATAGCAGAGAGACCCTCCTCTTACTCCGTTTAGGCCGTAGTTGCATCGCCGTTAGGCCGTAACCGCAACGCAAGTACGCCGTAAACGGAGTGTAAGGAGGCCCTAAAGGCAAGCCAAGAGCACAAAAACGGTGTGTCGGCAAGGCAAAAAGAGCCTTTCCGCCGTTCTATTTCGAGAAAAAAGAAATGTTAAATTTTAGGAATTTATTTAACATAAATATAAATCCGTGATGTGGACATGTACGGATGAGCATGATGTATTATCACATCGGACAGCATATATTAAAACGTCAAGAGGAAGAGGGTTGGGGCGCAAAAGTTATAGACTGATTATCGGCGGTTCTTAAAGAAGAGTTTCCCGAAATGCGTGGCTTTTCGCCTCGCAATCTTAACTATATGCTCCGTTTTGCCAGATTTTGGTCGAATGAAGATATTTTGCAACGGTGCGTTGCAAAATTGCCTTGGCGGCATGATATTTGCCTTATGGAAAAGTGCAAAGAGCTAAATAGACGACTTATATATGCCATGGGGACTATAAAATATGGCTGGAGCAAACGGTAATGCTGAAGGAAACAAGCAATAGAAAAATCGTATTTTAACATTTCTTTGTGCAGTCTTTTGCCCTCATAAGTATCTATATTAAAAATAAAGGGACGACAGGTTATGTCGCTCTCCGGAATATATGGACATAAAAACGCTTGTAGAAAGGGCGAAAACAAAAGACTCACACGCTCTTGAAACATTATACAATATGTACTACCCTAAAATGTTAGGGCTGTGCATTAAAATCACAAAAGAGGACGAGGACACAGCAAAAGACCTCGTCCATGATGCTTTTATTCTTGCTTTTTCTTATTTGCATAATCTCAACACACCCTTACGATTTGGTGAATGGCTGAGCACCATCACCAGAAATGTGGCTTTGAAATATATTGAGAGAAAAGGTAAGATTAGTTTTGTCTCAATAACCGATGAAGAGGAAACGATTGTAGCTTCTAATGTTTCGTCCGATTTAACAGTGAATCTTCAGGATATCCTCAATCTTATTGACGAGTTGCCAGATGGATACGGCAAAGTCTTACGATTATATGCCATAGACGGTTTTTCACACAAGGAAATTGCTGAAATTCTTGGAATAGAGCCTCATAGTTCCTCATCCCAATTATCAAGAGCCAAAGCGATGCTTCGAAAGATTATGGATCGCAGACTTTTGGCTGTTGTCTTGTTGTTGATTATAGCTATACCGCTGTACTTCTTTGTCTCGTGGAATAACTCGTCCCGACTGCAGAAACCAGAGTTGGCTAAAACTGGTAAATCAAAAAGGCCTGTAGATGCTAATGACATTTCAAAGCCTGTAGAGGAAAGAAAAGATGTCAAGAAATCGGGCAATGAGAATATGGCGGCTTCCAATGTCACCACCATTGAGACAATGGATACAACTTTTGTACCTGACTCCGTGGCTGTCGAAATGATTGTGCCCAATACACAGGTGGCAGAACATGAGCAGGACAGCACAGAAACTACGGACAGCATAATGCCGCGAGTTAAATTCCCAGACTATGAGCTTGTAGAAAATGGTAAAAAGAAGAAAAACAACAAGTGGCAAATGCTTGCCGCCGGTTCTGTTGGTCCGGCATTAGTTCAGAATATATACCGACTTATTGCCACCGGCAAACCGGACACCGACTCCGAGGCACCGGCTTTCCCTGAAAATATAAATACATGGGAAGATTATAGCCGTTACCTGCACATGAAAGAGCACGAGAATATGCCAGCGGATACGCTTGCCATGATTGAGATAGCCGACCACAACCAAGGGGATATTATAGAGCGGGAAAAGCACGACCGTCCTGTCACATTTGGCATATCTTTGAGTAAGTCACTTTCTAAGAAATGGAATCTTGAGACAGGTCTGCAATATTCTATCTTGAAGTCGAGAAGCATGATGGGCAGTGGGGAATACTACATAGGTAAGAAACAGAACATACACTATCTCGGTATTCCACTTCGCGTGTCTTACCATCTTGCCGATTACAAGCATCTGTCAGCATACAGTTCTGCCGGTCTGCAACTTAACATTCCTGTATATGGAAAAATAAACAATAAATATATTGTGGACAATGCACCTGCCTACACGGGCAGTTGGCATATATCACCACCATTACAGTGGTCAACCAATTTTAGTTTGGGATTACAGTACAAGTTCCTCCCTAAATGGACGCTGTACGTGGAGCCGACATTATATTGGTATATCCCTAACGGTAGCAGTACGCATACCATCTGGACGGAACATCCGGTAATGTTCTCCGTCCCATTTGGAATAAGATTTACGTGGTAAAAAACTATTCATGCAGTCTTTCGGATAGATATTGCATCTATATTAATGTAGGGCAATAATCCGAATAGAATGTATAAAGTAAAAGATTATCTATATAATGGGATGCTGTTTATGAACAATATGCTGCGCCCACATAATAAAAAGCTAAGTCAATTGATGATTTATGCAACGACACAGTGCCAGTCACGCTGCAAGCATTGTTCTATCTGGAAAAAGCCGGAGGAACACCTTTTCTTCGAAGACGTAAAGGCGATAGTACGCAGCAGATGTGTGACAAAGAATACTGTTATTGGTCTGGAAGGTGGAGAATTTCTGCTTCACCCAGAAGCTGATACTATTATGGAATGGTTAAAAGAGAACCATCCCTGCTATACGCTGTTGTCAAACTGTCTTGCACCAAAGAAGGTCATCCATGCTGTAAGAGCTTACCAACCAAGACATCTGTATGTGTCTCTCGACGGGAACAAGGACACCTATCAATACATGCGAGGCTGCAATGGCTATGACAAAGTGATAGAAGTTGTGGAGACTTTGAAAGACGAGATTCCCATATCGCTGATGTTTTGCCTGTCTCCTTGGAACACGTTTAAGGACATGGAGCTTGTAATAAATGTAGCAAAAATGTACGGCATAGACGTCAGAATAGGCATCTACGGCACGATGGACTTCTTTGACACCACTGCAGATCTGCTGGCTGTGGATATGGAGAACTATCTGGATCAAATACCTGCAAACATCCATGATACGGATGAAAACTACGATTTTGTAGCCCTCTATAACGAATGGCGTAACGGGCATTTGCATTTGCGTTGTCATAGTATATTCAGTGAGCTTGTAATCCACTCCAATGGCAATGTTCCGCTGTGCCAGAACCTGAATGTCATGTTAGGCAACATTCATGAGCAATCGTTGGACGAGATATTCAATGCCCGGCAATCAGCAAAAATACAATGCCTATATTCTCGCCAATGCAATAAATGCTGGATAAACTTCCATAGAAAATACGATATAATCCTAATTCGCAACATTGAAAGACTATTACCCAAAAGAGCGATAGAGTGGCTTTATGGAAAATACCAATGGTCAGATAGCAGACACGAAACTTACAAGCATTATTTCAACAGGCTATGAAACGATTGATAGAACAATATAAGCGACAGCGCAGTCGTTATAATCTAAGGCATGCATACAGCGGAGCGTATGCCTTTATCGGTATCGGCAATCACAGTACAAACAATCTATATCCTGTGCTTGACTATATCCATGTACCATTGAAATATATCAGCTGCAAATCGAAGGACAAGTTGTCGCTGATAGAACATAAATGGAGAGGAATTAAGGCTACAATATCACTTGATGAGATTCTTGCAGACGAGGAAGTGAAAGGTGTTTTTGTATCTGTCAATCCATCGTCTCATTTTACAATCGCTAAGAAAGTTTTGGAAAGTGGGAAGGCTATCTTCATAGAAAAGCCACCCTGCTCATCCTTGTCCGAGTTGAAACAACTAATGGATTTGGAACATAGCTTCGCTGTGGTAGGTATGCAGAAACGCTATGCTCCAGCAACAAAGATATTGATAAAACAATTGAAGAAAGAGACATTGCTTACCTACAACATGAGGTATCTGACAGGCGGCTATCCGGAAGGAAATCCCTTGTTAGACTTGTTCATTCATCCGCTTGATTATGTGTGCTATCTCTTCGGCAAGGCGGAGATTTGCTGTTGTGAATATATCCAGAGTAAAAACGGAGTAACCCTATTGCTGACATTAAGACATGAAGCCATAACGGGTATATTGGAATTATCTACGGCCCATTCTTGGCAGAATGCCATTGAGACACTGACGGTCAATACAGAAAGAGGAATATACGAGTTGAGTCAGATGGAAACATTGATGTTTACACCCAAGCTGGGGCAAGTCTTTGGCATCCCGTTAGAAAAAGTGATGCGAAGAAGCACTATAACAGAAACCCTTTTCTCACGAAACAACTTCGTGCCAACAACCGTCAACAATCAAATATACACTCAAGGATATTTTGATGAGATAAAGGCTTTTGTGGAAACCGTGCAAAAAGGAAGCCAGTTTGCTCTATATAGCGGTTTTCATTCAATGTATAATACCTATACTTTAATTGACGCAATCAATAAATGGGCTAAAAAATGAAGAAGATAATGTTATTAGCGATAATGCTGTTTTTCTCAACAGCAAATATTTTCAGTCAGGAAGCATACAAGTCTTTACTGACAGAAGGAAAGACATGGGAAATTGTAACAACTAATACAAGTCCGACAGACCATGAGGATAGGGTTTCCTATATCAAATTGCATGGCGATACCATTGTCGGCGGTCATGTCTGTAAGATTCTTGTTCATACCAATAGCGAATACACATGGAAGTCTGTACTTTTGGAAAATGATAAGACCATATATTATTATGATGAAAGCACGAAGGAATTTCTTCCACTGATGGACTTTAATCTGCACGAGGGAGACAAAGTGGGCGACTGGGGATGCGTCCTTTCTGAAGACAATGTGGAAGTGAACGGCACTGCCTACAGAAGGCTTACTATAGGCTATGATGGTAAAGCACCTTTAGCTTATTGGGTTGAAGGCATTGGAGCCAGTAAGGACTATTGGATTACACTTTTCGATAAGCATATTGGAGAGTACAGTTATATGCAGGAATGCTGTGAGAATGGAGGAAATGTGTTCACACAAGATGATTTCAGCAAAGCTGGATGTCAGGCTTATCAGCCTGTCTTGACAGAAGGGAGAATGTGGAAACTATCTTATTCATATCGGGATTCAAGAGAAGATATACCGGATGCTTATATGACCATAACTGTGGATGGCGACTCCATTGTGGATGGAAAGACATGTAAGAAGTTGCTTGTCGACTATCGAAACTTGACAGAGGTTGTTTATCCCCAATACATCGTAGCATACGAAAGCAATGGCAGAGTATACAGGATAGATGAGGACGGAGAAAGACATCTTGTCATGGACATGAGTCTTCACAAAGGAGATGTTTTTGACGATATAAATGTTGTGTTGAAAGAAGATTGTATCGTGATTAACGGGATAAGATGCAAATGGTTAATGATAGATTCCGGGATAGACCATGCTAATGGCGAATATATTTATTATATGGTGGAGGGCATTGGTCTGAGCAAGGATGAGTTTGTGAACATTGGGTTGATAGACGAGAATATTTATTTTCACCGTTTGATAGCCTGCTATGACAACGGAAAATGTATATTCTCGGCAGCAGACTTTCCCAAGGAGGGAACAAGCGGACTAACTATACCACAAGTAATTAGACTGAACGACAATACTTTGTATGACATACAAGGTAGGAAACGGAGCAATATAAAGAAAGGAGAATTTTTTATACATAATGGCAAAAAGTACATAAAACGTTAATGTAAAATGAGCTCTCTATATATGTTCTATACTTAAAAGGTTTTGCCCTATATTCAAATAAAAAAAATACTGTCACGGAGTTGTTGCCGGTAGCAAACCTCCGTGACAGTAAACAGTGGTATGTATATATATGTCTTCGTTTACTTGTTCAATCTCCAGGCCACGCCGTCCTTGGTGTCCTTCACCTCAAAGCCGGCGTCTTTCAGTTCGTCGCGAATCCGGTCGCATGTGGCCCAGTCTTTGGCGGCACGGGCCTTGGCGCGCAGGTCGAGCACCATGTCTACCACCTTGCCGTAAGCCTCTTCGCGTGCGCCGGACGAACCGGCCTTCTCCTCACGCAGTCCGAGCAGGTCGACGGCAAAGAGACGCATGGTGTCGGCAAGCTCCTTCAGACAGTCGGCGCAGATGGTGGCCTCGTGGTTTACCAGCTTGTTTACAACGCCGCATGCCTCGAACAGATGGCTGATGACCAGCGGCGTGGCGAAGTCGTCGTCCATGGCTTCGTAGCATTTTGCGCGCAACTCCTTCACAATCTTCTCCGTCTGCGGATCGCACTTGTCCGATACCGGCACGCGGTCGAGGTCGCTGATGCCGTTCATAAGCCGTTCAAAGCCTTTCTCACTGGCCTTGAGAGCCTCGTTGGAGAAGTCGACTGTGCCGCGGTAGTGGGCCGAAAGGATGAAGAAACGTATTGTCATCGGACTGTAAGCCTGCTCCAGCGACGGATGGCTGCCCGTGAAGAACTGCTCCAGTGTGATGAAGTTGCCGAGGCTCTTGCCCATCTTCTGCCCGTTGATGGTAATCATGTTGTTGTGCATCCAGTAGTGTACCATCTGGTCGCCCTGACTGGCCACAGCCTGTGCTATCTCACATTCGTGATGCGGGAAAACGAGGTCGAGACCGCCGCCGTGTATGTCGAAGTGATCGCCAAGATACTTGCGTCCCATGGCCGTGCACTCGCAGTGCCATCCGGGGAATCCGTCGCTCCACGGACTGGGCCAGCGCATGATGTGCTCGGGCAGAGCCTTCTTCCAGATGGCGAAGTCCACCTGGTTGTGTTTCTCGCCCACTCCGTCGAGCTCGCGGCTGGCGTTGATAACGTCGTCGAGGTTGCGGCCCGAGAGTATGCCGTACTTATGGTCCTTGTTGTATTTCACCACGTCGAAGTACACGGAGCCGTTGCTCTCGTAGGCATAGCCGTTGTCGAGAATCTGCTGCACGAGCTGCTGCTGCTCTATGATGTGTCCGGTGGCGTGCGGCTCAATGCTCGGAGGCAGCACGCCGAGGGCTTCCATGGCGGCATGGTAGCGGTTGGTGTAGTGCTGGGCTATCTCCATGGGTTCGAGCTGCTCGAGGCGGGCCTTCTTTGCTATCTTGTCGTCACCCTCGTCGGCGTCGTGCTCCAAGTGGCCCACGTCGGTGATGTTGCGCACGTAGCGCACCTTGTAGCCAAGATGACGCAGATAACGGAAAACGATGTCGAAAGTGATGGCGGGGCGGGCGTGGCCCAGATGTGGGTCGCCGTAGACTGTCGGTCCGCACACATACATGCCCACATTGGGTGCATGCAACGGCACAAAAGCCTCCTTGCGGCGGCTTAGCGTGTTGTATATGAGAAGTGTATGTTCCATAATCGTTCCTATTATTTATATGAAAAAACATCTGCAAAGATAATGTAAAAATCTGATTGGGTGAAACAAATGGGAAGATAATGCTGCTCCATTGATGTAAAAAGAGCATCGTAAAGTGCAAAATAGAGTGGCATAAGGTCTGAAAACAGCCGAAATATTGCACAAATGTATATCAAATGTGCAAAGGTGAGTACTTTTTTAGTGAAATAATTTGCCCAACTGAATAAAAATTAGTTACTTTGCACCCGAATTTTTTGGATTTGAAATCATTATTAACATTTTAAAAATTACAATTATGTCAGAATTTGAATCAAAAGTAAAGGCAATCATCGTTGATAAACTTGGTGTAGACGAGGCAGATGTTAAGCCCGAAGCAAGCTTCACAAACGACCTGGGTGCTGACTCTTTGGACACAGTAGAGCTCATCATGGAGTTTGAGAAAGAATTCGGCGTATCTATCCCCGATGACAAGGCTGAGAAGATCGGCACTGTTGGCGACGCCATCACTTACATCGAGGAGAACGCAAAATAAATTCAAATTAACAAATTGGGAAATTGGACAAATTGACAATTTGCAGTTGAATAAATGGAGAATTATGATTTCCACGTCTTTCGATGGAGGTAATCACAATTCTCCTTTTTTGATTTTCAAACGCAGTCAGGCTTTTTCCCGGTTTTTCAACTTTTAGCATAATGGAATTAAAAAGAGTTGTTGTAACGGGCCTCGGAGCAGTCACTCCGGTCGGCAACACTCCCGAAGAGACCTGGAACAACCTGGTGAACGGAGTGAGCGGCGCCGCGCCCTTTACATTATTTGACGCCTCAAAATTCAAGACACAGTTTGGCTGCGAGGTGAAGAACCTCAACGTAACGGACTACATCGACCGCAAGGAAGTGCGCAAGATGGACCGTTACACGCAGTTTGCCTTCATCTCGGCACTGCAGGCCGTAAAGGACAGCGGACTTGATTTGGAGACAGTGGACAAGAACCGTGTGGGAGTTATCTTCGGTGTCGGCATCGGCGGTATAAAGACGTTTGAGGACGAAGTGAAGTATTACGCCCAGCATGAGGAGATGGGTCCGAAGTTCAACCCCTTCTTCATCCCGAAGATGATAGCCGACATCGCTGCCGGTCAGATTTCCATCCACTTCGGATTCCACGGCCCCAACTATGCCACCACATCGGCATGCGCATCGTCGAGCAACGCTCTGGCCGATGCCTTCAACCAGATACGTCTGGGCAAGGCCGACATGATTGTCAGCGGTGGTGCCGAAGCGGCCCTCTGTGCCGTAGGTGTGGGCGGATTCAACGCCATGCACGCACTCTCCACACGCAACGACGACCCCGAGCACGCATCGCGTCCGTTCAGCAAGAGCCGCGACGGCTTCATCATGGGTGAGGGCGCAGGCTGCCTCATTCTCGAGGAGCTGGAGCACGCCAAGGCCCGTGGAGCCAAGATTTACGCAGAGATGGTAGGCGAAGGCGCCAGTGCCGACGCTCACCACATCACCGCCTCTCACCCCGAAGGTCTGGGAGCCTGCCTCGTGATGGAGAACGCAATGAAGGACGCCGGTCTGAAGCCGGAGGACATCGACTATATCAACGTTCACGGTACATCCACTCCCGTGGGTGACATTTCCGAGGCAAAGGCCATCAAGACAGTCTTCGGCGATGCCGCATACAAGCTGAACATCAGCTCCACGAAGTCAATGACCGGTCACCTGCTCGGTGCAGCCGGAGCCGTAGAGGCCATGGTGGCTGTGCTGGCAGTGAAGAACGACATCGTGCCCCCGACAATCAACCACGATGACGACGACCGCGACGAGGAGATAGACTACAATCTGAACTTCACGTTCAACAAGGCCCAAAAGCGCGAGGTGCGCGCCGCCATGAGCAACACGTTCGGATTTGGCGGACACAACGCTTGCGTCATCTTCAAGAAGTATGCTGAATAATATCATCATAGACAGGATAAAGCTCCATTTCCGCAAGGAGAAGGAGCTTTTTTCTTCTCTCTACAACATTATCGGCTTCTACCCCCGCAATATCGAGTATTACAAGCTGGCTCTGATGCACAAGAGTGTGTCGCGGCGCAACGCCAAGGGCAAACCGCTTAACAATGAGCGTCTGGAGTTTTTGGGCGATGCCATTCTCGATGCCGTGGTGGGTGACATCGTCTACCGTCACTTCGAGGGCAAGCGTGAGGGATTCCTCACCAACACACGCAGCAAACTCGTACAGCGCGACACACTCAACAAGCTGGCCGACGAAATGGGGCTTTGCCGTCTCATAATGTCATCGGGACACTCCAACTCACATAACAGTTACATGGGCGGCAACGCTTTTGAAGCCCTCGTGGGCGCCATCTATCTCGACCGCGGCTATGAGGCCTGCATGCAGTTCATGCAGAAGCGCATACTCGCGCAGCTCATCAACATAGACAAGGTGGCTTACAAGGAGGTAAACTTCAAGAGCAAGCTCATAGAGTGGACACAGAAGAACCGTGTGCGCATGGAGTTTGTGCTGGTGGAACAGAACAAGGACGAGAACAGCAGTCCCACGTTTGTCTATCAGGTGATGCTGGAAAACATAAAGGCAGGCACGGGAAAGGGATTCTCGAAGAAGGAAAGTCAGCAGTTGGCGTCGAAGGAGACATTGCAGCGCCTCCGCCGCGAGCCGCAGTTCATCGATGCTGTCTTTGCCGCCAAGACAGGACGGACAAAGATGGAAGAAGAGCCTGTAATCAATGTGCCGGTAGTTGAAGGCAATACGCCTGAACCAACCTCTGCCGACAGCGAAGACGCCGGCAACGACACCAAAAACGTCAATGTGGCCAAAAATACGGCCTCTGCACAAGATGGCAAGAGCCGGCAAAAGGCGCAGGAGCAGCCTGCCGCAGATGTCGACGAGTTTGACTTGTCGGATATAACGGCCACACCCAAGGAGTTGTCGAAAGAAGATATCATTGCAGCCGCCGAGGCTGCGGCATACACAAATTGACCGGTTCCCCACACCCGGCAGGGTGGGGTGTACAGAACTGTATTTGTTTCAAAAAAAGGGGCTGTATCAAAATTCAATTCTTCCAACCTGTAGGGACATATTCTTGTATTTGTCCGTTCGTAACAAGTTGATATTCAACGTTTATTTTGCGGACAAATACAAGAATATGTCCCTACTATGTGCGTGAACCTTATTTTGAACACCCCTACAATATGTATAAACGGATATTGGTACGACCCCACTTTGATTTATCTTTACTTTAACGTATGTTAAACGGCTTCCTGCGAACGATTTGTCGCCGGAAGTCTGAAAATGGCGGTTTTTCGATATAAATGGGATGCGCTGATTATCAATGTGTTACGCCAATGCCGCCTTACTGCGCCGGCGGAACGGGCTCTTGATGTGGCAAAAGTGCCCATATAACATTGCAAAAGGGCCGCTTTTGCATTGCAATATGGGCACTTTCGCGTTGCAAAACGGCCTATATTGCGTTGCAAAACGACCGCTTTCGCATTGCAAAACGGCCACTTTCGGGGCGGAAACGCCCCATATAGCCTCCTTACCCCGTCTCCATGCAGGGTGAAACGGCGGAAAAGGCGTTTCCGAATTTCTATTTCGCGAAAAATAAAATGCGTTTTTTTCAGAATAAAACGGACACCGGCTGGGGAGAGAACCTACAGGACGGAGGTGAAGGTGTACATATCCCTGAAATGTTCTTCGGGGCGCACGGGCTCGCGGAACAGGCCGAACACGCTGCTGCCCGAGCCTGACATGGCGGCATAGACGGCACCGAGACTGTACAGACGCTCCTTTATGCGCCCTATTTCGGGGTGGATGGTGAACACACTGTGCTCGAAATCGTTGACGAGACTGTCGCGCCACGTCTCCACGGGCTGCGCCACGATGTCGCGGCAGCATACGGCCGGAGCCTTGGGCGTGACCAGCGAGAAAGCCTCGCGGGTGGATACGGGGATGTCGGGGCGCACCACCGCGATGTGCCATCCGCCGAGATCGAGGCTGACGGGTTGCAGCCTTTCGCCTATGCCTTCGGCGTATGCCGGCTTGCTGAGTATGAAAAACGGGCAGTCGGCGCCCAGCCTTGCGGCGTAACCCGCCATCTCTTCCTGTGACATTCCGAGCCCGAACGACTCGTTGAGCAGGCGTATCATGTAGGCGCAGTCGCTCGAACCGCCGCCCATGCCGGCTTGCGTGGGTATGGCTTTGTGCAGGTGGGCGTGCAGTCGGGGCAGGGGATAGTGTGCGGCAATGGTGTTGTAGGCTTTCACCACGAGGTTCTGCCGCTCGTCGCCGTCGATGTTCAGGTTGGTCACTTTCAGGTCGCAGGCCGTGGCCGAGGGGAAAGCGTCATCCATGGGGTGTATCTCGAGCGCGTCTTTTATCGGCACCGGATAGAATACGGTCTCGAGATTGTGGTAGCCGTCGGGGCGCCGGCTGACAACGTTCAGCCCCAAATTGATTTTCGCTATGGGAAATGTTATCATCGTTTTCTTCGTATTTGAAATGTAGTGTGCGAGCTTGTTGCGCCGTGCAAAAATACAACAAAAACGCGAGAACGGGCATTTGCGTGATGAAGAAAATGATATCGCGATAGAAGAAAGTTACGAAAAAAATCGTAATTTTGCATCCGTCAACGTGAGAGACGGCGTTTGTCGCACTGTGCGCGCCCGTCTCCCGCAACTCATTTCACTATCTGAAACAAACGAAACAAGACAATGGCAGAACAAGATAACGGCAAGGGGCGCCGGCAGCCGCGCAGGCCCTCGCCCGTAGACAACACCTACGGACATCTGCAGCCGCAGGCTCTCGATGTGGAGAAAGTGGTGCTCGGAGCACTCATGATAGACAAAGACGCTTACGCGGTGGTGTGTGAGATGCTCTATCCCGAGAGCTTTTACGAGCCGCGCAACCAGATGGTATACTCGGCAATACGCGATTTGAGCATGGCCGAGCGGCCTGTAGACGTGCTCACCGTGACGGACCAACTGGCCAAGAGCGGACACCTGGAGGAGGTGGGCGGCCCTGTCTACATCTCCGAACTGAGTTCGCGGGTGGCCTCATCGGCCAATATCGAGTACCACGCGCGTATCATCGCGCAGAAGTTTGTGGCCCGCCAGCTCATCTCTTACGCCAGTGTGATAGAGACGAAGGCCTTCGACGGCACCACCGACATCGATGACCTGATGCAGGAGGCCGAGGGTGCTCTCTTCGAACTGTCGCAGCGCAACATGAAGAAGGAGTACACCCAGATAGACCCGGTGATAAAGAACGCCATCGAGGTTATACAGAAGGCGGCGGCCAACAAGGACGGACTGACGGGTGTGCCAACGGGTTATCACAAGCTGGATGACATAACGAGCGGATGGCAGCCGAGCGATCTTGTCATCATAGCCGGGCGTCCGGCCATGGGAAAGACGTCGTTTGCGCTGTCGATGGCAAAGAACATTGCGGCCGACTATAAGGTGCCCATGGCTTTCTTCTCGCTCGAAATGAGCAACGTGCAGCTGGTGAACCGACTGATATCCAACTGCTGCGAGATTCAGGGAAGCAAGATTCTCAACGGCCAGTTGCAGCCCGACGAGTGGGACCGGCTTGACAAACGCATGAACGGACTGATAGGTGCGCCGCTGTATGTGGACGATACGCCGGGTCTTTCGGTGTTCGAGTTGCGCACAAAGGCACGCCGTCTGGTGCGCGAGCACGGCGTGAAGATAATAATGATCGACTATCTGCAGCTGATGAACGCCAACGGCATGCGCTTCAGCAGCCGTCAGGAGGAGGTCTCCACGATATCGCGCTCGCTCAAGGGACTGGCCAAAGAGCTTGACGTTCCCATCCTCGCGCTCAGTCAGTTGAACCGTGGTGTCGAGTCGCGCGAGGGTCTTGAGGGCAAGCGTCCGCAGCTCAGCGACCTGCGTGAGTCGGGTGCCATCGAGCAGGATGCCGACATGGTGCTCTTCGTTCACCGTCCGGAGTATTACCATATCTATCAGGATGACAACGGGCGCGACCTGCACGGCATGGCGCAAATCATCATAGCGAAGCACCGTAAGGGTGCCACGGGCGACGTGTTGCTCACGTTCCGCGGCGAGTTCACCCGTTTTGAGAATCCCGAAGACACGAAGCTGCGCCGCGGTTCGGCTCCCGACAGCGGCGAGATATTGGGCTCCAAACTTAACGGCGAGGATATGACGGGCGGCGCAATGCCCGACATGTCAGGCGGTTACGACCCGTTCGCGATGGGGGTGCCGCCGGGTGGCGACGGGCCGATGCCTTTTTAAGGAGTTAAAGGAGTTAAAGGGAGTTATCGCTCCCTGCGGTCGCTGAGGAGTTAAAGCCAATACCGACATAAAGAATGGTACATTAGTTCCATTGCAAATAACGAATGGAGATAATATCAAAATACGTTTCATGTACACAGTAGGGACATATTCTTGTATTTGTCCGCCAAATAATTGTTGAATATCAACATATT